>NZ_JADZGH010000233.1:14495-21276 GCF_015865005.1 Rhodococcus sp. CX | reverse complement strand
CTGCGCCGACCCTCGTCACCTGCCCGAACCGTGGCTGTGGCGAGAAGAAGCTGCCTCACGTGGCGTGCCCGTCGTGCGGCACGTACAACGGCCGTCAGGTGACCGCTGCCGTCTGATTCGGTAGGCATCGTGGCGAACAAGTCGATGAATACACCGTCCGTGGGCGGCGAGGAGGATCACGCATCTCTCCTCGCCGCCCTCGGCGTGACACTGGACCCCGAACTGCTGCGGCTGGCGCTCACGCACCGGTCGTACGCCTACGAGAACGGGGGACTGCCGACCAACGAGCGCCTCGAGTTCCTCGGCGACGCGGTTCTCGGCCTCACCGTCACGGAAAAGCTCTACCTCACGCACCCGGACCGGTCCGAGGGCGAACTCGCCAAGATCCGCGCGAGCGTGGTGAACATGCACGCGCTCGCGGAGGTCGCCCGTGGTCTCGGCGAGGGTGGTCTCGGTGTGCACCTGTTGCTGGGCAAGGGTGAGGAACTGACCGGCGGCCGCGACAAGGCCAGCATTCTCGCCGACGGCATGGAATCGCTGCTCGGCGCAGTCCATCTCGAACACGGCATCGACGTCGCGCGCAGCGTCGTGCTCCGGTTGTTCGCCGATCTCCTCGAGCGCGGTCCGCGGCTCGGAGCCGGACTGGACTGGAAGACCAGCCTGCAGGAACTCACCGCCGAACGCGGTGTGGGTGTCCCCGTCTACGAGATCTCCGCGACGGGCCCGGACCACGACAAGGAATTCACGGCGACGGTGCTCGTCGCCGGTTCTCCGTACGGCGTCGGCGTCGGTCGCACCAAGAAGGAAGCCGAGCAGAAGGCGGCGGCCGCGGCGTGGCAGGCGCTGACCGACGGCGCGACCTCCGATGCCGGCGACGCGGTCGCCGGGAACGACGAGACCGACACCGAACAGAACTGATCCGCGGTGCCCGAACTCCCCGAGGTCGAGGTGGTCCGCCGTGGTCTGCACGAGCATGTGCTCGGTGCGGCGATCGAATCCGTGCAGGTGCTGCATCCGCGTGCGGTGCGCCGGCACGAACCCGGTCCGCGCGATCTCGCGCTCCAGCTGACCGGGCAGACGCTCGTCGACGTGCAGCGACGCGGCAAGTATCTCTGGCTGGTGCTCGAGCCCGCCGACATGGCGCTCGTCGTGCATCTGGGCATGAGCGGTCAGATGCTCGTGCAGCCGCCGTCCGTCGCCGACGAGAAGCACCTGCGCATCCGCGCCGTGCTGGACAACGGCGCGGATCTGCGGTTCGTGGACCAGCGGACCTTCGGCGGCTGGGCGCTCGCCCCGCTCGTGGAGGTCGACGGCGACCTGCTGCCGGTGCCGGTGGCGCACATCGCCCGCGACCCCATGGATCCCCGATTCGACGCCGACGCGGTCGTGAAGGTCCTGCGGAACAAGCACACCGAGATCAAGCGCGCGCTGCTCGACCAGACCGTCGTCTCCGGTGTCGGCAACATCTACGCGGACGAATCCTTGTGGCGGGCAAAGCTTCACGGAAACCGGATCACCGACACGTTGTCGCGGCCCAAGCTGAAGGCGGTGCTGGCGGCGGCGCATGAGGTCATGGGGGAGGCGCTCGCGCAGGGCGGTACGTCGTTCGACGCGCTCTACGTCAACGTCAACGGTGAATCCGGCTACTTCGACCGTTCCCTGGACGTGTACGGCCAGGAGAACCGGCCGTGCTCGCGGTGCGGCTCCGCGATCCGCCGCGAGAAGTTCATGAACCGCTCGTCCTACAGTTGCCCGAAGTGCCAGCCCCGCCCGCGGGTTCGTCGAATCTGACGCACCGCGCCTGCGCTGCGTCACTCACCGGAAGCGTCGGAAGAACCGGCCCCGGGTTCCGAATCCTGTCCGCCGCCGGCGTCGACGTCGTCCCCGGCTTCCGACGGCGTGGGCTCCGTCGGCCGGACGAGTTCCTCGGCATACGGGGCGCGCGGCGGCGCGATCTCGTCGAGCCGCTCGTTGATCGCGTGCGCCAGCAGATCGTGCTGCAGCGACGACAACGGTGCCAGACCGCTCAGATACGCGTCGATCTCGATCTTGCCGGCGTCGCCGCCGAGGCCGAAGTAGCGCAGCCAGAGTTCCTCGAGGGACAGTCCGGTGGCGCGCACCGCGGCCAGGAACCGGCGCCGATGTTCACCGTCGGACAGGTACCTCATTCTCGCTCCTCGGTTCGCGACCCGGGCGACGGACGCGATGACGGCACAGCGCCGTAGGACGTCCGGCCCCAGGGTTCCCTTCCCGGCGCACGCCGAATCCGCTGCTCGGCGCCTGTCGCAGAAACGCAACATCCCGCTGGTGCCCGTGGCCACGGAAATCGTCGCCGCCGGATCCCGCCTCGACCCGTTCCGGTGTCCTCGATCGGACTCCGACGGTCCTCGGTGACGGTGCCGTCGGTGTGCCGTGGCAGGATTCGAGCCATGGCTGACCAGACTCCCGACACCCCGCCCACCGAACTGTGGGTCGAGCGCACCGGCACCCGCCGCTACACGGGACGCAGCTCGCGCGGCGCCGAAGTACTCATCGGCTCCGAGACCGTCGAGGGTGTGTTCACCCCCGGTGAGCTGCTGAAGATCGCGCTCGCCGCCTGCTCCGGCATGAGCTCGGACTTCCCGCTCTCGCGCCGGCTCGGCGACGACTACGAGGCCACCATCAAGGTCTCCGGCCCCGCGGACCGGGAGAACGAGGTGTACCCGCACCTCGAGGAGGAGATGATCCTCGACCTGTCCGAACTCGACGCCGACGCGCAGCAGCGCCTGCTCACGCTGGTCGAGCGGTCCGTCGACAAGGTGTGCACCGTCGGCCGTACCCTCAAGTCCGGCACGAAGGTGAGCCTCACGATCACCGCGGACTCGTGATCGGCCGCAGGCAGTAGCTCGGAGGGGGAGCAGATGGGGAACAACGAGATACGGATCGCGGTCGGGGCTGCGGCCGTGACCGTCCTGGGAATGGTCGCGGTGCCGACCGCGACCGCCGAACCGGCAGCCTGCGCACCGCGCACCGTCACCACGGTGACGTCCGGACTCGGGGTGCTCGAGAATCTGGCATTCGACGGGCGCGGTGGGCTGCTCGTCTCCGACGGGACCCTCGCCGGCGACGGCGCGCTGCGGCGTGTGGCACCCGACGGCACGGTCGACACGGTCGTGGACGACGTCACCGGGCCGGGCGGCATCGTCGTCGACGGCGCCACCGCCTACCTGAACGTCGGCAACACCACCGCGGCCGGGCTCGCCGACACGCCCGACGGCACCATCGACGCCGTCGACCTGGACACCGGCGAACGCCGCACCGTCGCGACCGGACTGGTCATGCCGAACGGTCTCGGTGTGCTCCCCGACGGTTCGTTCCTCACGTCACGCGACCTGGGCGCGGTGGGCCTGTCCCACGTTCCGGCCGGAGGTGGCGAGGGCACCGTGCTGCGGACCGACCTCGGCTCTGTCAACGGCATCGAGGTCGACGGCGAGACCGTCTACACCGTCACCACGTTCGAAGGCGTCAACCGGCTGCACGTCCTCGACGCCGGCGACCTCACCGGGCCGGTGCGCAGCATCGACCTGCCCGGACCCGGCCTGCTGCAGGCACCGGACGACCTGACGCTCGGACCGGACGGCGCGCTGTACATCGCCCTGAACCTGGCCGGCGCGATCCTGCGCGTCGACCCGGAGACCGGGGAGACCTGCCGCGTCGCGGAGGGCATCCCGCTCGTCTCGTCGGTCGCGTTCGGCGCAGGACCGGGCTGGGATCCGAACACCATCTACACCACCGGTTTCGACGGCACCGTCCGCGCCGCACGCCCCGCGACCGGATAGAGGAAGAGGAGGCAACCGTGACCACCCCTGCATCCGGCTCGGCCGAACGTCTGACCGCGTGGGTGCACGGACGCGTGCAGGGTGTGGGCTTCCGGTGGTTCACCCGGGCCCGGGCCCTCGAACTCGGTCTCGTCGGGCACGCCACCAACCACCCGGACGGCCGGGTACTCGTCATCGCGGAAGGACCGCGTCCCGCACTCGAACACCTCCTCGCGTGGCTGCGTTCCGGGCAGACCCCCGGCGAGGTGCGGCTCGTCGTCGAATCGTGGGAACCGGCACGCGGAGATCTGACCGGATTCGTCGAGCGGTAGCACGCAGGTAGGGTTTTTCCTCATGTATTTGAAGAGTCTGACGCTCAAGGGCTTCAAGTCCTTCGCGTCCGCGACGACTCTGCGTTTCGAACCCGGCATCACCTGCGTCGTCGGACCCAACGGCTCCGGAAAGTCGAACGTGGTCGACGCCCTGACCTGGGTGATGGGGGAGCAGGGCGCCAAGGCGCTGCGCGGCGGCAAGATGCAGGACGTCATCTTCGCCGGCACCGCCGGCCGCCCGCCGCTGGGCCGCGCCGAGGTCACCTTGACCATCGACAACAGCGACGGCGCGCTGCCCATCGAATACTCCGAGGTGTCCGTCACCCGCCGCATGTTCCGCGACGGTGCCGGCGAGTACGAGATCAACGGCACCTCGTGCCGCCTCATGGACGTGCAGGAACTGCTCTCCGACTCGGGCATCGGCCGCGAGATGCACGTCATCGTCGGGCAGGGTCGGCTCTCCGCGATCCTCGAGTCGCGTCCCGAGGACCGGCGTGCCTTCGTCGAGGAGGCCGCCGGGGTCCTCAAGCATCGCCGCCGCAAGGAGAAGGCGGTCCGCAAGCTCGACGCGATGCAGGCGAACCTCGCGCGCCTGACCGACCTGACCGCGGAGCTGCGCCGCCAGCTGAAACCGCTCGGACGTCAGGCCGAGGTCGCGCGGCGCGCCCAGACGATCCAGGCGGACCTGCGCGACGCGCGGCTCCGGCTGGCCGCCGACGATCTGGTCACCCGGCGTGCCGAATTCGCCGGACAGGACGAGCAGGAACGCATCGTCCGTGAACGCCTCGACCACGTCCTGGCCGCGCTGGACGAGGCGAACGCCGAACTCGCCCGGCACGAGCAGGCCGTGGCGCGCCTGACGCCGGGCGCCGAAGCGGCCTCCCAGACCTGGTTCCGGCTGTCCGCGCTCGCCGAACGGCTCGGGGCGACCGTGCGCATCGCCCAGGAACGGGCCCGCCACCTCGACGAGGCCCCGGTCGCCCGATCCGGGCAGGACCCCGACGAGATGGAGGCCCGTGCCGACCGCATCGCGGAAGAGGAGGCCGAACTCCTCGAGGCCGTCGAGATCGCCCACGGCACCCTCGAGGCCGCCCGGGAACAGCTCGCCGTGCAGGAGGAGGCGGCCGCCACCGCGGAACGGGCGCATCTGGCCGCGGTGCGTGCCGTCGCCGACCGCCGCGAAGGCCTCGCCCGGCTGTCCGGGCAGGTCGACACGATGCGCACCCGCGCCGAATCGATCGACGCCGAAGTCGCGCGGCTGACCGTCGCCATCGAGGAGGCCCGGCTGCGCGGTGTCGCGGCGCAGGCCGAGTTCGAGACCGCGCAGGCCCGCATCGACGATCTCGACGCCGGGGAAATCGACGCCGACGCCCAGCACGAGCGCGCACTCGAAGCGCTGCGCATCGCCGACGAACGCGTCAAGGAACTGCAGGACGCCGAGCGTGCCGCCGGTAAGGAGGTCGCGTCCCTCGGCGCGCGCATCGAAGCGCTGTCCATGGGCCTCGAACGCAAGGACGGCGCCGCCTGGCTCCTCGAACACCGACCCGACGCGGGTCTGCTCGGGCCGCTGGCGGAGCGGCTGCAGGTGGAACCCGGCTACGAGACCGCGGTCGCCGCGGCGCTGGGTCCGGCTGCCGACGCGGTCGCCGCCGAGTCGATCCAGTCCGCCCTCGCCGCGGTCGCCGCTCTCGATGCCGCCGATCAGGGTCGTGTCGCACTCGTCGCCGCCGGGGGTGCCGCACCCGAGGACGGCGGCGATCTGCCGGCCGGTGCGCGGTGGGCACGCGACGTCGTCTCCTGCCCCGCCGACCTGCGCGGCGGCGTCGACGCACTGCTCGCACGCACCGTCGTCGTCGACGATCTCGCCGCCGCCACCGACCTGTGCGCCCGGCGTCCGGAGCTGCGTGCCGTCACCCGCGCCGGTGCCCTCGCCGGTGCCGGCTGGGTGCTCGGCGGCTCCGACCGCGCGCCCAGCACCCTCGAGATCCAGGCCGCGATCGAAACCTCCGAACGCGCACTCGAGCAGGCCGTCCGCCGCTCCGAGGACCTCGCCGCCGCGCTGGCCGGGGCACTCGCCGAGCAGGCCTCGCGTGCCGAGATCGCCGAACAGACCCTCGCCGCGCTCAACGAGTCGGACGCCGAGATGTCCGCGGTGTACGAGCAGCTCGGCCGGCTCGGACAGGCCGCGCGCAACGCTCACGCCGAATCCGACCGGCTCGCCGCGCAGCGCGCCAAGGCGGAAGCGGAACGCGACGCGGCACGCGAGAAGTTCGTCGAACTCGAGGAACGCCTGCGCCGGGCCGAGAGCGAACAATCCGGTACCGGCGACGACACCGGCACCGATTCGACCGCGGCGGAACGCGAGGTCGCGGCCGCCGCGCTCGCCGAGGTCCGAGCTGTCGAGGTCGAAGCCCGGCTTGCGGCGCGCACCGCGGAGGAACGCGCCGAGGCCCTGCGCGGCAAGGCCGACTCGCTGCGTCGCGCCGCGCAGGCCGAACGTGAGGCCCGTGCCCGCGCCGAACGCGCGATGCGCGCCCGCAAGCAGGCCGCGGCCGTCGCCGCCGCGGTCGCGGAATCCGGTGCCCGGGTCGCGGCGCACCTGGACGAGGTGGTCGCCGCCGCGCTCGAGCACCGCGACACCCTCACCCGCCA
>NZ_JADZGH010000233.1:14275-14485 GCF_015865005.1 Rhodococcus sp. CX | reverse complement strand
GGTCGCACCGCAGCCGGTCCCGTACGACCGGGCCACCCAGGAGCGCCGCGCCAAGCGGGCCGAGAAGGACCTGGCGACGCTCGGCAAGGTCAATCCGCTCGCTCTCGAGGAGTTCGCGGCGCTCGAGGAGCGCTACAACTTCCTGGCCACCCAGCTCGAGGACGTCAAGAACGCCCGCAAGGACCTGCTGTCGGTGGTCGCGGAGGTCGA
>NZ_JADZGH010000233.1:13992-14265 GCF_015865005.1 Rhodococcus sp. CX | reverse complement strand
GCGCGCCGAACGCACCGAGCAACTCGACCGCGTCAAGGAACTGGTCCGCGACCTGACGGCACAGCGCGACCAGCTCACCGACGCCGTGCACCGCGACGAGGTGGCCCGCGCGCAGGCGGCGCTGCGGATCGAACAACTCGAACAGACCATCCTCGAGCAGCACGGCATCGGCCTCGACGACCTCATCGCCGAGTACGGTCCCGACGTCCCGATGCCGCCGAGCCCGCTGGAGATCGCCGAGTACGAGCAGGCCCGCGAGCGCGGCGAACAGGT
>NZ_JADZGH010000233.1:0-13982 GCF_015865005.1 Rhodococcus sp. CX | reverse complement strand
CGCGCGCATCCTGCAGGTGTTCACCGAGGCGTACGCCGACGTGGAACGCGAATTCGAGCAGGTCTTCGCGAAGCTGTTCCCCGGCGGTGAGGGCCGGCTGGTGCTCACCGACCCGTCGGACATGCTCACCACCGGTATCGAGGTCGAGGCGCGGCCACCGGGCAAGAAGGTCAAGCGCCTGTCGCTGCTGTCCGGTGGCGAGAAGTCCCTGACGGCGGTCGCGATGCTCGTGGCGATCTTCCGCGCCCGGCCGTCCCCGTTCTACGTCATGGACGAGGTGGAGGCCGCCCTCGACGACACGAACCTGCGTCGTCTGATCGGCCTGTTCGAACAGTTGCGGGAGAAGTCGCAGCTGATCGTGATCACGCACCAGAAGCCCACCATGGAGATCGCCGACGCGCTGTACGGCGTGAGCATGCGCGGCGACGGCATCACCCGGGTGATCTCACAGCGGCTGCGAGGTCGGGATGTCGGTGGTCAGGATGTGGGTGGTCAGGACGTGAACGGCACCGACACGGACGTCGCCGAGGAGCACGCCACGGGCGGTGATCTCGTTCCCCGCGCCTGAATCCCGCGGTCGGGCCTGACAGTATGGGTGCGTGAGTACCGCAGCCTGGATAATCATCGCGGCCGTCTTGGCGGTCGTCCTCGTCGCACTCGTCGTCGGTCTGACGCTGTACCGCCGGCGGCAGGTGTCGCTGACCTCGACGCCGACCAAGGAGATCGAGGCCGAACCCAAGGATCGATCCGGTGGGTACAAGGCCCAGAGCGGGTTCTCCTTCAGCCAGGGTTCGACCGCGACGGCGCCGAAACCCGTCGAACGGCCGGCGCCCGCACCGCGGCCGGAACCTCCGACGGTCAAGCTGCCGCAGGAGGTCACCGAGGCGCCGCCCGCTCCCAAGCCGGTCCCGGCGCCCACGCCTGCGCCTGCGCCGGAAGAGGTCGCGGAGGAAGCACCCACCGAGGTAGCGCCCGCTCCCGAGGAAGCACCCGCCGAGCCCGTGACCGAGGCGCCGGTCGAGGAAGCACCGGTCGCGGAGACCGCCCCGGCCGAGACTGCCCCGGCCGAGACTGCCCCGGTCGAGACAGCGCCGACCGAGACTGCTCCGGCGGAGACCGTGCCGGAAACCGAGGTGGCCGCGCCGGAACCGGAAGTGGTCACGCCCGAGCCCGAGGTGATCGAGCCCGAGGTCGTGACCGCGCCGGAGACCGCCGCGCCGGAGACCGCCCCCGCACCCGCGATCGAGGAGATCGCTCCGACCGCCGGTCGCCTCGACCGGCTGCGCGGCCGACTGGCCCGGTCCCAGTCGGCGATGGGCAAGAGCCTGCTCGGCCTGCTCGGCGGCGGCGACCTCGACGAGGACTCGTGGGAGGAGATCGAGGACACCCTCCTCATCGCCGACCTCGGCGCCGCGACCACCACCAAGATCGTCGAGCGGCTGCGGCACGAGATGGCCGCGCGCAACGTGCGCACCGAGGCCGACGCGCGCGCGGTCCTGCGTGACGTGCTCGTCGACGAACTGCACCCCGAGCTGGATCGGTCCATCCGGGCGTTGCCACACGACGATCACCCGTCCATCCTGCTGGTCGTCGGTGTCAACGGCACCGGCAAGACCACCACGACCGGCAAGCTGGCGCGCGTGCTCGTCGCCGACGGGCGCCGCGTGCTCCTCGGTGCCGCCGACACGTTCCGTGCCGCCGCCGCCGATCAGCTGCAGACCTGGGCAGAGCGCGTCGGCGCCGAGGTGGTGCGCGGCAAGGAGGCCGGTGACCCCGCGGCCGTCGCGTTCGATTCCGTCTCCCGCGGCATCGAGAACGGGGTCGACGCCGTGCTCATCGACACTGCCGGCCGGCTCCACACCAAGACCGGTCTGATGGACGAACTCGGCAAGGTGAAGCGGGTCGTCGAGAAGAAGGCCGCGGTCGACGAGGTCCTGCTCGTGCTCGACGCGACGATCGGCCAGAACGGGCTCACGCAGGCCCGCGTGTTCGCGGAGGTCGTCGACATCACCGGTGTCGTCCTGACGAAACTCGACGGGACCGCCAAGGGTGGCATCGTCTTCCAGGTCCAGCACGAACTGGGTGTGCCGGTGAAACTCGTGGGTCTCGGGGAGGGTGCCGACGACCTGGCGCCGTTCGAGCCGGGCGCCTTCGTGGACGCTCTGCTCGGCTGAGCGGGCGCCCGCTCGTCGCAGTCGACGGTGAAGGGGAAGCCGCGCGACGACACGATCCGCATCCCCGGCAGGGGTTGCGCGGAACCCGTGTCGCGCGCGGCTTTTCCCATTTTTCGGACGCTTCGGACGAAGAACGCAAACCGGGAAACAGAGAAGAAACACGAAGCGGGATCCCGTTCACTTCGTGGAAACAACACGGCGCTTCCACGGAAACATCTCGGCAGCAAGCTTTCCTCAACCACGCGCTGACCGGCGCGGTATCTAGGGAGGTTGCAAGTGGAGGAAGTGGTGAACACCGGCGACGCAGCATGGATGCTGATGGCGGCCTCGCTGGTGCTGCTGATGACACCGGGCTTGGCGTTCTTCTACGGCGGCATGTCGCGCGCCAAGTCGGTGCTGAACATGATGATGATGTCGTTCGGCGCCATGGCTGTGATCGGCGTGATCTACGTTCTGTGGGGCTGGTCGATGTCCTACGGCACCGAGAGTGTCGGCGGCATCTTCGCCAACCCGTTCGAATTCTTCGGTCTCCAGGGCGCGATCTACGACGAGGAGGGTGGATTCCTCCCCGGCCTCGGCGACTACCCGCAGATCATCGACATCGGTTTCCAGGTCACCTTCGCAATCATCACCACCGCGCTCATCTCCGGCGCTCTCGCCGAGCGCGTGAAGTTCGGAACGTGGCTCGCGTTCTCCGGCCTGTGGGTGACCTTCGCGTACTTCCCGCTCGCCCACATGGTGTGGGGTGGCGGCCTCCTGTCCGCTTCCGAGGACGGCATCGCCGCGAAGCTGTTCGGCACCGTCGACGACGGTGAAGGTGGCCTGACCGCCGCGGTCGCCCCGATCGACTTCGCCGGTGGCACCGTCGTGCACATCAACGCCGGTATGGCCGCTCTGGTTCTCGCCCTGGTCATCGGCAAGCGCGCCGGCTTCGGCACGGTCGCGATGCGTCCGCACAACCTGCCGTTCGTGATGCTCGGTGCCGCACTCCTGTGGTTCGGATGGTTCGGCTTCAACGCCGGTTCCGCGTTCGCCGCCGACGGTGTCGCCGGCCTGGCCTGGGTCAACACCACCACCGCGACCGCTTCCGCGATCCTCGGCTGGCTCCTGACCGAGCGCATCCGGGACGGTAAGGCCACCAGCCTCGGTGCCGCCTCCGGTGCTGTCGCCGGTCTCGTCGCCATCACGCCCGCGGCCGGCGCGCTGAGCCCGGTCGGCTCCATCGCCCTCGGTGTCGTCGCCGGTGTGCTGTCCGCCCTCGCGGTCGGCCTGAAGTTCAAGTTCGGCTACGACGACTCGCTCGACGTCGTCGGCGTGCACCTGGTCTCCGGCCTTTGGGGCACCATCGGTATCGGCTTCCTCGCCACCGAGACCGGCCTGTTCTACGGCGGCGACTACAAGCAGCTGGTCGTGCAGATCGTGATCGCCCTGGTCGCCGTGGTGTTCACCGCCATCGTCACCGCCGTGATCGCATTCGCGCTCAAGCCGCTCGGCTGGCGTGTGTCGCCCGAGGAAGAGGCGCGCGGTATCGACGAGGCGGAGCACGCGGAATCCGCATACGACTTCGTCTCGGCGCTCCGGTGAGATAAGAAGACGAAGTAGCGGCACGGCAGAGACTTGGGAAGGAAGAGGAAATGAAGCTGATCACGGCAATTGTCAAACCGTTCACCCTCGAAGACGTGAAGGCGGGTCTCGAGCAGGCGGGCGTGCTTGGCATGACCGTCAGCGAGGTCCAGGGGTACGGACGCCAGAAGGGCCACACGGAGGTCTACCGCGGAGCCGAGTACTCGGTCGACTTCGTGCCCAAGGTGCGCGTCGAGGTCGTCGTCGACGACGCCGCCGTGGACAAGGTGGTCGAGACGATCGTCGAGGCCTCGCGGACCGGGAAGATCGGAGACGGAAAGGTCTGGGTCACCCCCGTCGAGTCGGTGATCCGAGTTCGCACCGGAGAACGAGGCACGGATGCACTCTGACCCCAAGGGGTCCGGAACGCGCGGCCCCGATCCCGCTGCTCGTGCAGCGGGATCGGGGCCGCCCGTGTCCTCCGGGCCGGACGCGTCCCTCGCCACCACGGGCGGTGCCGCCGCCGACCTGGCCATCGCCCGCGACCAACTGCTCGCCGGTGGTGTCCGCAACCGCCGCCTCGATTCGGCTGCGCTGCGGCACGCGCTGGTGGACCTGCACGAATTCTGGCTCACGACGAAAGGCTCCGAGGTCGGGATCGTCCCCGACTGCGGTTTCGCGATCGTCGCCGTCGGCGGGCTGGGCCGCCGCGAAATGCTGCCGTACTCCGACCTCGACCTCATCCTGTTGCACGACGACATGGAACCGGCCGTGGTGTCCGACATCGCCGACCGGCTCTGGTACCCGTTGTGGGACGCCCACATCAAACTCGACCACAGTGTCCGCACCGTCCCGCAGGCGTTGCAGGTCGCGGCGTCCGACGTGACCGCCGCCCTGGGCATGCTCGAGGCCCGGCACATCGCCGGGGACATCGAGCTGAGCAACCTGCTGATCGGCGGGGTGCGCAGGCAGTGGCGGACCGGGATCCGAGCGCGTTTCGACGAACTCATCGAACTCACCGAGACACGCTGGCAGCGCAGCGGGCAGATCGCGCACCGCGCCGAACCGGACCTCAAGAGCGGCCGAGGAGGGTTGCGGGACGTGCAGTTGCTCAATGCCCTGTCCGTCGCGCAGCTCACCGACGGCATGCCGGGGTTGGGACCGGACGTGCCCGGCGGCGGACTCGCCGCCGCGCACCGCCGGTTGCTCGACGTGCGCACCGAGTTGCATCGCGTCGCGGGACGCGCCCGCGACCAGCTCCGCGCCCAGGACGCCGACGAGATCGGTGCCGCGCTGCGCATCGGCGACCGCTTCGATCTGGCCCGGATGCTCACCGAGTCCGCGCGCACCGTCAGCTACTCCGTCGAGGTCGGGATCCGCACCGCGGGCAACGCGCTGCCGCGGCGCGGACTGTCGAGGCTGCGCCGGCTCCCGGTGCGGCGCCCCCTCGACGAGGGTGTCGTCGAACACGCGGGGGAGGTCGCGCTCGCCCGCGACGCGCATCCGCGGAAGGATCCGGGTCTGATCACGCGGGTCGCGGCCGCGGCCGCGCAGGCCGGGCTGCCGATCTCCGCCTCGACCCTGAACCGGCTCGCCGACAACGCTCCCGAGCTGCGTGAACCGTGGCCGCGGTCGGCGTTCAACGACCTGCTGGTTCTGCTCGGTTCCGGCCGGCGTGCCGTCGACGTCATCGAGTCCCTCGACCGCACCGGACTGTGGGGCCGGCTCCTGCCGGAATGGGGTGCGGTGCGAGATCTGCCCCCGCGCGACGCGGTGCACACCTGGACCGTGGACCGGCATCTGGTGGAAACGGCGGTGTACGCGGGCGGGCTCACGACCCGGGTCGCGCGACCCGACCTGCTGGTGCTCGGCGCCCTGCTGCACGACATCGGCAAGGGCCGCGGCGGCGACCACAGCGTCGTCGGCGCCGAGCTGGCGACGCAGATCGGGCGCCGGATGGGACTGTGGCCGTCGGATCTCGCGCTGCTCACCGCGATGGTGCGGCACCACCTGTTGCTGCCGCACACCGCGACGCGCCGCGACCTCGACGATCCGGCGACCGTGCAGTCCGTCGTCGACGCCATCGACGGCGACCCGGTGCTGCTGGAACTGCTGCACGCCCTCGCCGAGGCGGATTCGCTGGCCACCGGTCCGGGGGTGTGGGGTGACTGGAAGGCCTCGCTGATCCGGGAACTGGTCCGGCGCTGCCGCATGGTGATGGCGGGGGAGGAGCTGCCCACCCCCGATCCGATCGACCCGGAACTCGCGCAACTCGCCGCCGACGGCGGTGTGCACGTGGCGCTGCAGCAGGGCGAGGGCCCGCACTCGTACACGGTGTCGGTGGTGGCGCCGGACGAACCGGGACTGCTCGCCGACGCGGCCGGCGTGCTGGCGCTGCACGGCCTGCGGGTGCTGTCCGCTTCGCTCGGCAGCCACGCCGGCAGCGCCGTGAACAGCTTCGTGGTGGCACCCCGGTTCGGGACACCGCCCGAGGCCGGGTTGCTGCGGCAGGAGCTGATCCGCGCACGCGGCGGCGACCTGGATCTGCCGGCGGCGCTGGACGCGAAGGAACAGGCCGCGCGGGAAGCGCAACTGCCGGAACAGCCCGAACGGGCCGTGCCGGTCGTGTATGCGCAGGCACCGCCCCGCGTGATCTGGTTCGACGCTCCCGATCCCGGGCAGGTCATCCTCGAGCTGCGCGCCGAGGACCGTCTCGGGCTGCTCTGCCGGCTCGCCGAAGCGTTCGAGTCGGTCGGGGCCGACGTGCGGTGGGCGCGGGTCACGACCCTCGGCACCGCGGTCGTCGACGCGTTCTGCATCGACCTCACCGGAACCGACACCCGGGCCACCCGGGAGCAGCTCGAGCAGGCCGTGCTCGCGGTGGTGCCGGGCGTCGAACCGAAGAAACCCGAGGCGACCGCCTGACCGGGTAGCCGCTCGCCGCGATCGTGACGTCACGGCGGGCGGCTACCCTGGATCGCAGCACTGTCCGTCTTTCGCCAGAACCCAGGAGCGCATTCGGTGTTCGAATCCCTTTCCGACAGGTTGACCGGGGTCCTGAAGGACCTGCGCGGCAAGGGGCGCCTCTCCGATGCCGACATCGACGCCACGTGCCGCGAGATCCGTCTCGCCCTGCTCGAGGCCGACGTCGCGCTGCCCGTGGTGCGCGCGTTCATCGCGAAGATCAAGCAGCGCGCCAAGGGTGCCGAGGTGCACGGCGCGCTGAACCCGGCCCAGCAGGTCGTCAAGATCGTCAACGAGGAACTCGTCGGGATCCTCGGCGGCGAGACCCGCCGCCTGCGGCTCGCGAAGAACCCGCCGACGGTGATCATGCTCGCCGGTCTGCAGGGTGCCGGTAAGACCACGCTCGCCGGCAAGCTCGCCGCCTGGCTCAAGGGCCAGGGACACACCCCGATGCTGGTCGCGTGCGACCTGCAGCGCCCCGGTGCCGTCAGCCAGCTCCAGATCGTCGGTGAGCGCGCCGGAGTGACCGTGTTCGCGCCGCACCCGGGGACCTCGATCGGTGGTGGCGAGAACGAGCTCGGTGTGTCGGCCGCCGACCCGGTCGCCGTCGCGAAGTCCGGCATCGAGGAAGCCCGCAACAAGCAGTACGACGTGGTCATCGTCGACACCGCCGGCCGCCTCGGCATCGACGAGGAGCTGATGGCGCAGGCCGCGAACATCCGCGATGCCGTGCAGCCGGACGAGACCCTGTTCGTGCTCGACGCGATGATCGGCCAGGACGCGGTGAGCACCGCCGAGGCGTTCCGCGCCGGTGTCGGCTTCACCGGCGTCGTGCTCACCAAGCTCGACGGTGACGCCCGCGGTGGTGCGGCGCTGAGCGTGCGCGAGCTGACCGGGCAGCCGATCCTGTTCGCGTCCACCGGCGAGAAGCTCGAGGACTTCGACGTCTTCCATCCCGAGCGCATGGCCAGCCGCATCCTCGGCATGGGCGACGTGCTCACCCTCATCGAGCAGGCCGAGCAGGTCTTCGACGCCGAACAGGCCGAGAAGACCGCCTCCAAGATCGGCTCCGGGGAACTCACCCTCGAGGACTTCCTCGAGCAGATGATGGCCGTCCGCAAGATGGGCCCGATCGCGAACCTGCTGGGCATGCTGCCCGGCGCCGGCCAGATGAAGGACGCGCTCGCCAACGTCGACGAGAAGCAGCTCGACCGCATCCAGGCGATCATCCGCGGCATGACCCCGGAGGAACGCGCCGATCCGAAGATCATCAACGCGTCCCGGCGGCTGCGCATCGCGAACGGTTCGGGCGTGAAGGTCTCCGACGTCAACCAGCTCGTCGACCGCTTCTTCGAAGCCCGCAAGATGATGGCGGCGATGGCCGGTCGCATGGGCATGCCCGGCGCCCGCAAGAACCAGCGCAGCAACAAGAAGGGCAAGAAGGGCAAGAAGGGCGGTCGCGGACCGACCCCGCCGAAGATCAAGGGCGGATTCCCCGGCGGGCTCCCGGCCGGGTTCCCGGGTGCGGGCGGCGGCATGCCGGCCGGCTTCCCGGATCTGTCCAACATGCCGAAGGGTCTCGACGAACTGCCCCCGGGCCTCGAGGGCTTCGACCTGTCGAAACTGAAGCTGCCGAAGAACTAGATCCACCGAAGAACCGACGCTGCCGGATCCCACCCCGATGCCGGATTCGTCCGGGCGGGGTGGGATCTGGCAGAATGGTTCGCTGTCGTCGCATCCGGTTCCGTACCGCGCGGCGGTCACAGGTTAGAGGCAAAACCGGGCGTGCCAGAAGGGCGCGTCGTCCGAATTGCACGTGACATGCGCGTTCGCGCGCTCGAAGGGAAAACAGCAGTGGCTGTCAAGATCAAGCTCACCCGCCTCGGCAAGATCCGCAACCCCCAGTACCGCATCGTGGTCGCGGACTCGCGTACCCGCCGCAACGGCCGGGCCATCGAGACGATCGGCAAGTACCACCCGAAGGAAGAGCCCTCGCTGATCGAGGTCGACTCCGAGCGCGCGCAGTACTGGCTGGGTGTCGGCGCGCAGCCGACCGAGCCCGTCCTGAACCTCCTCAAGATCACCGGTGACTGGCAGAAGTTCAAGGGCCTGCCGGGCGCCGAGGGCACCCTGAAGAAGGCGGAGGCGAAGCCGACCAAGCTCGAGCTGTTCCAGGCCGCGCTCGCGCAGGCCGAGAACGAGCCCGCTGCCGAGGCCATCACGCCCAAGAAGAAGAAGGCCGCCAAGGACGAGGCTGCCGAGGCTCCCGCCGAGGCCGCCGACGCCGAGTCCACCGAGGCTGCCGAGTAATGAGTGCCGTTGTCGCCGATGCCGTCGAGCATCTCGTTCGTGGGATCGTCGCCAACCCCGACGACGTGCGGGTCGAGCTGATCACCGGCCGTCGGGGGCGCACCGTCGAGGTGCACGTGCACCCCGACGATCTCGGCAAGGTGATCGGTCGCGGTGGGCGCACCGCGACCGCACTGCGGACCCTCGTCACCGGCATCGGTGGTCGCGGGATCCGCGTCGACGTCGTCGACACCGACCAGTAGGCGAGCGGCAGTGGAGCTCGTCGTGGGCCGTGTGGTCAAGTCGCACGGCATCAAGGGTGAAGTGGTCGTCGAGGTTCGCACCGACGAACCCGAGGAGCGTTTCGCCGTCGGCGCCGAGCTGCGTGGCCGCAAGCCCCGCGAGCAGACCCTGCACACGTACACGGTGGAAGCCGCCCGGGAACACTCCGGGCGGCTTCTGCTGCGTCTGCGTCAGGTCGCCGACCGCAATGCCGCCGATACCCTCCGTGGCACGCTGTTCGTCGTCGACAGCTCCGAGCTGCCGCCGAGCGACGATCCCGACGAGTTCTACGACCACGAACTCGAAGGGCTCACCGTCCGGATCGTCGAGGGACGGCCCGACGGCGGCACCGAGGTCGGTACCGTCCGCGAGGTGCTGCACACCGCCGCGGGCGAACTGCTCGCGATCCGGCCGGCCGGTTCGGATCGGGGCGAGCTGTTGATCCCGTTCGTGACGGCGATCGTGCCGACCGTCTCGATCGCCACCGGCATCATCGAGATCGACCCGCCCGAGGGGCTGCTCGACCCCGACTTCGGCGAGCCCCCGGCTCGTGAAAAAGGCCAGGCTCGTGGAAAAGGCCAGGCTCGTGGAAAAGACAAGGGAGACAAGTAGTTCCGTGCGACTCGATGTCGTCACCATCTTCCCCGAGTACCTCGAGCCGTTGCGCGCGGCGCTGCTCGGCAAAGCCATCGACAAGGGCCTGATCTCCGTCGGCGTCCACAACCTGCGCGACTGGACCCACGACGTGCACAAGGCCGTCGACGACTCCCCGTACGGGGGAGGGCCCGGCATGGTGATGAAGCCGACCGTGTGGGGACCGGCGCTCGACGACGTCCTCGCGGGACCGGACGGCGAACCCGACCCCGACGTGCTGCTCGTCGTCCCCACCCCGGCCGGAGTGCCGTTCACCCAGGAAACCGCGCACCGCTGGTCCGGTGAGAAGCGGATCGTGTTCGCGTGCGGCCGTTACGAGGGCATCGACCAGCGGGTGTTCGACGACGCCGCGCGGCGCGTGCGCGTCGAAGAGGTCAGCATCGGCGACTACGTGCTCATCGGCGGGGAGGTCGCGGTCCTCGTCATGGTCGAGGCGGTCGTCCGGCTGCTGCCCGGTGTGCTCGGCAATCAGCAGTCGCACCAAGAGGATTCGTTCTCCGACGGCCTGCTCGAAGGACCGAGCTACACGCGCCCGGCGAGTTGGCGCGGTCTCGACGTGCCGCCCGTGCTGCTGTCCGGCGACCACGCCAAGGTCGCGCAGTGGCGCCGCGAACAGTCCCTGATCCGCACCCGCGAACGCCGCCCCGACCTCCTGGCGGACACGCCGGGCGAGTGAATCCGATTCCCGCTCAGCGGGTCTCGAAACTACAGGCCTCGGACAAGGGGGTCTCGGACGAGGGCCGGATCGCGCGCATCAGTGCGCCGGCTGCCCGAACGCCTCCTGGACCACCAGGGTCACCGTGTCACGCGCGTGCGCCGCGCTCGCATCGTCGGTGACATCGACCAGCGCAGTGTCCGGCAACGGTGTCCACTCCGCCAGGTCGGGATCGTCGTAGTGCACCTTCTCGCGGGCAAGGACCGCGACCACGTAACGGTGGTCGTCGCCGAAGAATCCGGTCGACAGGTGGATCCAGTTGCCGTCCACGCAGCACATCCAGCCCTGCTTTACGCCCAGCTCCGTCGCCTCGGGCAGCCCGTCGGGCAGTCCGAAACGCTGGTCGTATCCGTCGGAACCGGCTGGTTCGAAGTCGAGCAGATGGCCCACGATCGTCGCGGTGCCGCGCTCGTCCAGTCCGGAGGTGCCGCCCAGCACGGCGTCGTACCAGGTGAGCAGATCGGACGCGGTGGTGACGGTGTTCCACCAGTTCCCGTCGTACGGGGCGCTGGTGTCGGTCAGGCCGTGCCGGTGGACGACCCGATCGACGATCTCGCTACCGCCGTAGCGTGACCACAGATCGCTCGCCGCGGAATCGTCCGAACGCGAGAGCATGGCCGCGATCTCGTCGTATTCCCCCTCGCCGAGCGCGATCTCGCCGGTGCCCGCCTGGAACAGCAGGTCGTCGGCGATGAACAGCTTGACCACCGACGCCGTCTCGATCGGCTCGTCCGCGCCGGCCACCGTACGCGACCCGGTTTCGCGATCGAGCAGCGCGACCGTGACCCGCGCGCCTCGCTGGGCGTCGGCCAGGGCAGCGGCAGCGACCACCCGGTCGGTCAGGGCCTGCACCTTCATCGTGTAGGGCACCTCGGGAGCGGGCACCGGAAGGATCTCCACGGTCGGATTCGGGGCGGTGACCCCGACCATGAGAACCTCGGAATCGGAGGACACCGAGCCGCAGGCCACCGCGGTCGCTGCCGCGAACAGCAACGAGACGATCGATCGGCGTCTGCCCCGAGGCCCGGACATCAGGTGCTCCTACTCCCATTGTGCGGTGACGCCGACGTCCCCGGTATCCAGTTTTCCTCGCGCGTCGCGCGAGGATGACGCGATGAGGATAGCGGTAGGGTTCGACGTCGTGACGACTGCTCTCAAGACCGTTAACCAGCGCCTCGCCGAGGAACTCGACGTCCGGGAGAATCAGGTGGCCGCAGCGGTCGACCTGCTCGACGGCGGAGCCACGGTGCCGTTCATCGCCCGGTACCGCAAGGAAGTGACCGGAGCCCTCGACGACGCCCAGCTTCGGCAGCTCGACGAACGGTTGCGCTATCTGCGCGAACTCGACGAGCGGCGCGCAGCGATCCTCGAATCGATCGAGGGCCAGGGCAAGCTCGACGACCACCTGCGCGGACAGATCATGCTCGCCGACACCAAGGCGCGGCTCGAGGACATCTACCTGCCGTTCAAACCCAAGCGGCGCACCAAGGCGCAGATCGCGCGGGAAGCGGGGCACGAACCGGTCGCCGACGCGCTCATCGGGGATCCGACGACCGATCCCGCGCAGTACACGGCCGAACAACTCGACGGTGCCCGCGCCATCCTCGTCGAACGGTTCGCCGAGGACGCCGACCTGGTCGGGGAACTGCGCGAGGCGATGTGGTCGCGTGGCCGGCTGGTCTCGGCCGTGCGCCCGGGCAAGGAGACCGAGGGCGCGAAGTTCGCCGACTACTTCGAATTCTCCGAGCCGTTCACGGATCTGCCGTCGCATCGCATCCTCGCGGTGTTGCGCGGCGAGAAGGAAGAGGTGCTGAGTCTCACCCTCGAACCGGACAGCGACGAGCCGCAGCCGGGGGAGCGCACCTACTTCGAGGGCCGCATCGCCGCCCGGTTCGGCATCGCCGACCAGGGCCGCGCCGCCGACAAGTGGCTGCTCGACACCGTGCGCTGGGCGTGGCGCACCAAACTGCTCGTCTCCCTCGGTCTCGACACGAGGATGCGGCTGCGGCAGTCCGCCGAGCAGGACGCCGTCGACGTGTTCGCCGCGAACCTGCGCGACCTGCTGCTCGCCGCACCTGCGGGTACCCGGCCGACGATGGGCCTGGACCCCGGTTTCCGGACCGGCACGAAGGTCGCGGTCGTCGACGCCACCGGCAAGGTCGTCGACCACGCGACGATCTACCCGCACCAGCCGCACAACAAGTGGGATCAGGCGCTCGCGACGCTCGCGGGTCTGGTCGCGAAGCACGGCGTCGAACTCGTCGCGATCGGCAACGGGACCGCGTCCCGCGAGACGGACGCCCTCGCCACCGAGCTGATCGCGAAGTCCGGTGCGACGAACCTGACGAAGATCGTCGTGTCCGAGGCCGGCGCCTCCGTGTACTCGGCGTCCGCCTACGCCTCGCAGGAACTGCCCGACCTGGACGTGTCCATCCGGGGTGCGGTGTCCATCGCCCGGCGGCTGCAGGACCCGCTCGCCGAACTCGTCAAGATCGACCCGAAGTCGATCGGCGTCGGCCAGTACCAGCACGACGTGTCCGAGACCCTGCTGGCGCGTTCGCTCGGCGCGGTCGTCGAGGACGCGGTGAACGCCGTCGGTGTGGACGTGAACACCGCGTCGGTGCCGCTGCTCGCGCGTGTGTCGGGCATCTCGGGGTCCCTCGCCGAGAGCATCGTCGCGCACCGCGACCAGAACGGCCCGTTCCGCACCCGCACGGCGCTCAAGGACGTGGCGCGGCTCGGCCCGAAGGCGTTCGAGCAGTGCGCGGGCTTCCTGCGCATCCCCAACGGCGACGACCCGCTCGACAGTTCCGCGGTGCACCCCGAGGCCTACCCGGTGGTGCGGCGCATCGTCGAGCGCACCGGCAGCACCGTGCGGGAACTGATCGGCAACACCACTGCGCTGCGCGCGGTGCGGCCCACCGAGTTCGTCGACGACCGATTCGGTCTGCCGACCGTCACCGACATCATCGCCGAACTCGAGAAGCCCGGCCGCGACCCGCGGCCGGAGTTCAAGACCGCGACCTTCGCGGCCGGCATCGAGAAGGTGGCCGATCTGAAGCCCGGCATGGTGCTCGAGGGCGTGGTCACCAACGTCGCCGCGTTCGGTGCCTTCGTCGACGTCGGCGTCCACCAGGACGGCCTGGTGCACGTGTCGGCGATGTCGCGCAGCTTCGTCAAGGACCCGCACGACGTCGTCAAGTCCGGTGAGGTCGTCAAGGTCAAGGTGCTCGACGTGGACGTGCCGCGTCAGCGCATCAGCCTCACGTTGCGCCTCGACGACGAGATCCCCGCCGGCGACGGCAACGGCGGTGCGGCCCCGTCCGCGCGCGGCGGAGCCC
>NZ_JADZGH010000021.1:0-3153 GCF_015865005.1 Rhodococcus sp. CX | reverse complement strand
GACCACCACAGACGGAAGAATGTGATGTCCAGCAACAACCACCCACATAATTGTGAAGTGGTCGCACCAAAAATATTTGGCACTGACATTCATCGGCACACTGTTGAGTTCTCAAAGAACACGCGCACACCATCACTCGCGGACCGCAGTCCGTCCGTTCCGGGGCAACTGTTCCAGCCTAATCCCATCCACCCACAGACGCAAATCCGTGCGCTTCCCGAATCAGGGGCGGTGCGAAACCCTACCAGAAGGTTCCGAACCAGTGAAATTCGCAGGCGCCTTCGTCCAACCTCGTTTCCCGTACCTTCCGGTCCGGGTCGGTGTCCGTGTCGCTCTGACCTGGAATAAGTTACGCGAAGGCTACGCAGAACACCAAATCGGCAGGTCAACGCCAATTTTTCGTGCGAAACATGTCGGTGGAACCCGCATCGGATCGCATGCGTCGAACCCTGATGAGGGCACTTCCAAGGAAGGGGCAGGGATGCGGCGGGCAATTGCGTTGGTCGTGCTGTCGTCATTGCTGCCGCTCGCCGGTTGCGCCAGCTCGAACTCGGTGACGGGAAGAGCGCTCAAAGTGACGCCGTCCGAACTGTTCGACCCCTGCACCCTTCCCGACGATGCGCTCCGAAGCGTGAGTGTCGACCCTCTTACCGAGCGACCCGGTTTCGCCGGTGCTCAGTCGGAAGGCTGGGCAGTCTGCGCTTGGGAAGGCGAGTGGTACTTCTTGTCGATCTTCACGACCGACATCAGTGTCGAAGAGCTCCGTGCACGTCCCAAGAACACCGACTTCCGATCGGTCACTGTCGGAAAACGCGAAGCAGTCACCTTCCGCAGCGTCTACGAGATTCAGAACGACCTGTGCGACCTCGCCTATCCGACTTCACAGGGCACCGTGATCATCCGCGTGAACACCAAAGCGAACCTGGCTCCGCAGGAGGACCCCTGCGCAATCAGCCTCCGGACCGCGATCGACCTCGATCCGCGCATACCCGAGTAGGACCCAGAACGGAGAAGTCCATGACAGAACCGATCTCCCTGTTTCAGAGGCTGACTGCAACAGCGGAAGCGGGGCAACTCTTTCTCGAACCCGATGCGGCGCGAATGTGCTCAGAAGCCTGCAGTAAGTTCATCGACTCGCTCGTCGAGCTGTCGAGCATCACCGAGGATCTTGTCTGCAGAGATGCCTTCGGAACACTTCCCTCCGCCCAGGCCCTCGGGCAGAAGTTCGACGACAAAGCAATTGGCCCCGGTGGGTTCGCCGAGGTCCTTCAGCAGCACATCGACACCGTCACCCGTATGAAGGCGCTCTTCGAGGCCGCCGGCAAGGCGTACGTCGAAACCGACGCGGAGACGCGCGCCCGTATCGCCGCAGCGCACCCCGACAGATAGGGGAACCGACGATCGCGTCGCTGCGTCCAACCCGATAGGCATCACCATCGAGGAAGGACGACGGATGCGCACAGCCCTCACCGCTGTCCTGCTCGGCGCCTTTGTTGCGACGACCGCGGGGTGTTCGATCGACAACGCGATCAAGGGGCGAGCCACCAAGACCGGTCCCACCACCCCTGTTCGACCCTTGCACCCTTCCGGACGAGGCGCTCCACGCCATCGGGGTCGACCCGGCAACCGAATCCCCCGACTTCATGGGTGTCCAATCCGAAGGCTGGGAAGTCTGTGGATGGGAAGCCGACTGGTTCTACGTCACCGTCTTCACCAGCGACGTCACCGTCGAAGAGTTCCGCACACGCCCCCGAACGACCGACTTTCGCCCTGTCGAGGTCGGCAACCGCGAAGCATGGACCTTTCGAAGTACCGCGGATAGCCAACGAGGTCTGTGCGACCTCGTTTACCCAAGTTCTCAAGGCACCGTCCTCATACGTGCAGGCGCCCAGGGAACGGAACTGATGAGCAAAGACGGGATGCGCGAGGACCCCTGTGTCATCGCTGTCCGCGCCGCCACGACCCTCGACCCCTACGTTCCCGAATAACCAGGAGCCCCATGGACCGTCCGCAGACGCTGTTCACCCGGCTTGCTCAAGACGCCGAGAACGGCCACCTCTACCTCGAACCTCACGCCGCGGCCAACTGCGCACAAGCCTGCGAACAATTCCTGGACGTGCTGAACACCTTGTTGATCGAAGCGGATCGGCTTCAATGCAAGGAAGCCTTCGGACCGCTGCCCTCCGCCCAGTCCCTCGGCCAGAAGTTCGACGACAAAGCCATCGGCCCCGGCGGGTTCACCGAAGTCCTCCAGCAGCACATCGACACCGTGACTCGCATGAAGTACCTGTTCGAAGCCGCGGGCAAGGCATACGTCGAGACCGAGGACGAGAACGCCCGCGCTTTCGCAACCATCCCCGGCGGGAGATGACGAATGGGACTTCCTTCGTTCACCGACCTCCTGGCCGGACTGTCGATGCAGGCCCTCGGCCGGGGTGCGCAGGCCCTACCCGAGGTCGCCGCGACGATCGATTCGACCAGCGGCACCACCCGCATCGCGCTCGAAGTTCTCGACGCGATAGGCGGAATCCACGGGGTCGCGTGGGCGCAGGATCGGGCGGCGCGTGAGCGGGGCAGCGCCGCGCGCGCGGGGCTCGAGTCGACCTTCGGCGTCGCCGCGTCCGACTTCACCGGTGATTTCGAACCGCGGGCGGTGTCGGTGATGGAATTCTTCGAGGGCATGTCCCATGCCGAGATCGTGGAGTTCGTCGAGGCGATGAAGCCGTCGCGGATGCGGGAGAGCGTCGAGGGGTGGGGTCGCGCGCAGGTCCTCCTCGACGACAACCTCGAGGTGTTCCGCACCGCGATCGCGTCGGTGTTCACGGAACACTGGACGGGGACCACCGCGAGCGCCGCGGGCCGCGGTGTCGCCGACTACTCGGCGAGTCTGACGCAGCTCACCAATGCGCTCGCGTTGGTGACGAACAGCCTCGGCTACGCGAGCGCGGGCATCGAGCAGGTCAAGCAGCGACTCCCGGATCCCCCGCAGTCGACGTGGTCGCACGCGCTTCGCGCCGGTATCGCGGGCGGATTGACGACGCTGCCGACCGGAACTCTCTCTTTCCGAGTGAACGATCTCTTCCACGCAGAGGAAGAAGCCCGGGCGACTGCCGTCCGCATCATGCAGGAGGACTACGCGCCGACGGTCACGAC
>NZ_JADZGH010000232.1:119-2361 GCF_015865005.1 Rhodococcus sp. CX | reverse complement strand
AGAGCCCGTTGCGTCGAGAGGCGCACGGCGGGTTCGGCGAGAGGTCCGGGGAAACGGGGCGGGAGCAATCCCGTCACCGCGCCCCGGACCTACTCAGCGAAGGCGCTGCCGCGCTGCACTATTCCAGGTGGATCACGCGTTTCCGAAGCAGGTCGAGGTTGGCTCGCCCGTACATCTGCCGCTTGAGCATCTCAAAAGTTACGTGGAATCTGGCCGTGGGGATGATCCTGTTCTCCTCGGGGTTGACCACGGAACTGAGGAGACGATGTGAGCGGCACGGTGGCGTGGGAGGAGAAGTGGCCGGTGCTGGGCCGGCATGTGCAGACGGCCGGGTGGCTGCGACTGTGGACCGATCTCGGGAGGGCGTCCCGACAATCGACGCCTACGCCCGGGGACTCGCCGAGTACCTGCAGATGTGCGAACGTGAAGGCGTCGACCCGCTCACCGCCAGCCGGGCCCATATCGGTATCTATGTGCGGGAGTTGACCGAGCGACCCAGCTGCCGAGGCTCGAACGTGGTGTCCCTCGATTCCGGCTGCGGGCTCGCCAACGCCACGATTCAGCAGCGGCTGGTGCCGGTGCGACTGTTCTACGACCACCTCATGGAGGAGGGGCTCCGCGAGTCCAATCCTGTTGGCCGGGGCCGCTTCACGCCCGACCGGCGCGGTGGCGGTCATCAGCGCGGGTTGGTGCCCCGGTTGACGAAGCTGCCGTGGATCCCCACCGAGGGCAGTGGGCGGACATCCTGACCGTCGCCGCCGCGGAACCGATCCGCAACCGGGTGATGCTCGCCCTGGCCTACGATGCCGCGTTGCGCCGTGAGGAGCTGTGCTCGCTGCGCACCGACGACCTCGACCCCGCCCACTGCACCCTGCGGATCCGGGCGGCGACGACGAAGAACCGCCTCGAGCGGGTCGTGCCCTATTCGGCTGCAACTGGGGTGCTGCTGTCGGGCTATCTCGCGCACCGGGCGAGCCTGAGCAGGGCACGCGGACCGCTGTTCTTGTCGGAGTCTCGCCGCAATCACGCCCAGCCGCTGAGTCTGTGGACGTGGTCGAAGGTGGTGCGACGGATCGCGTTGGCCGCCGATGTTCCGCGGTTCTCCACCCACACTATCCGGCATCTGTGTCTGACCGATCTGGCTCGGATGGGATGGGAGCTGCACACGATTGCGACCTTCGCCGGGCATCGCCATACTCACTCGACGCTGCGGTATATCCACCTGTCCGGACGGGATCTGGCCGACAAGCTCGGCCGCGGCATGGACCACATCCACGCCCGGCGCATCGCGATGCTCACCGGCATGGACGCCACCGCGGCAGGAGCTCCACAGTGACCGTGCCACTGTCGGGGATGACTGACGACGTACTCGAATCACGCTGGTGTTCACCGCTAGTCGAGCATCACTTCGATACCGCCATTGAGGTCCGAGTCGAGGAAGCCGCGGCGATCGGTGAACTCGGTGTGCGCAACCTGCGGCGGCTGCAGCATCACGATCCGACAGCGCCGCGCTGGCGCGGGATCGAACGATTGCTGCAACCTCTGGAAGCGGTCAATGCCGATTTGGATTCTCCTGCCACTGCGCATCGGCGGCGCGCCATGGCCGACGTGGTCGCGGTGCTGCTGGTGTGTTGCGCCGAGAAGGAGCGGACCTTCTGGGGTTGGAGCACGCAGGAATGGATCGATCTGCTCGGCCGGGATCAGTCCGAGTTCCGCCGGCGCGCACCCGCTTGGGTCGGCGACGAGGTCCGCCCCTACCTCGCTGCGCACGCCTACCTGCTGGGCTCGTTCACCGAGTTCCACCGGCTCGGCAGCTTCCAACGACTGACCCTGTCGTGGCGGATCTTCGGGCGCGACCGGGTCAACGGCGAAGTCGCCCGTCGTCGTAAAGCGCTCGCCGAGTGAGGTTATAGACTCGGTCGCGACGACGACACGCTGCTGCCGATGGTGGCCTGCCAACTTTTCCTGCTCAACCGGAGCCCGCATCTCAAGGACCTCACCACCGAACTGTTCGAACGGGTCCGCCGTGACAGGCTGCTCGGCGGCGCCCGGCTGGGCACTGTCCATGCCGTGCAGCGGGCGGTAAATGCTTTGGGGTTCTGCGACCCACCACCCGCGATGATCGGTCCTCGCGCCACCGGCGGTGCACAGGTCTGGCAGCAGTGGGTCGACCGCTCAGAGCGAACGGGCCGGGGATCTGCTCTCCGATGACGACTCTATGAGCGCCTGCTGGAGGTTACCG
>NZ_JADZGH010000232.1:0-109 GCF_015865005.1 Rhodococcus sp. CX | reverse complement strand
GGCGGTAAATGCTTTGGGGTTCTGCGACCCACCACCCGCGATGATCGGTCGTCACTCGACTCGCGCCACCGGCGGTGCACAGGTCTGGCAGCAGTGGGTCGACCGCTCA
>NZ_JADZGH010000231.1:50931-59162 GCF_015865005.1 Rhodococcus sp. CX | reverse complement strand
CCGGTCCGGTACATCCGGCTGCCGGGTCCGCCGAACGGGTCCGCGACGAACCGGCCCGCGGTCAGGTCCGGCCGATTCCGGTAGCCCCACGCCAGGCCGGGGCCCGACAGGTACAGTTCTCCCGCGACTCC
This sequence comes from Rhodococcus sp. CX, assembly GCF_015865005.1. Taxonomy (NCBI): domain Bacteria; kingdom Bacillati; phylum Actinomycetota; class Actinomycetes; order Mycobacteriales; family Nocardiaceae; genus Rhodococcus; species Rhodococcus sp. CX. The sequence continues at coordinate 59,031 of NZ_JADZGH010000231.1, read as the reverse complement.
GACCGGCACGGGTCGCAGCCGCTCGTCGAGGACGAGTTCGGCGATGCCGCGGATCGGTCCGCCGATGCCGACCGGGCCGTCCGCCGCGACCGCACCGAGATTCGACATGACCGTCACTTCGGTCGGCCCGTACGCGTTGAACATCGTCCGGCCGGGCGCCCACCGCGCCACGAGTTCCGGCGCGCAGGCCTCACCGGCCGCCACCAGGCACCGGAGCGACCCGCGCCCGACGGGGTCGAGGGAGGCGAGCACCGACGGCGTCAGGACCGCGTGGGTCACCGCCCGGTGGTCCATCAGCGCGGCGAGATCGTCTCCGCCGTAGGTGCCCGGGGGTGCGATCACCAGTTGCGCGCCGGAACCGAAGGCCCACAGCATCTCGAACACCGACGCGTCGAAACTCGGGGACGCGAAGTGCAGCACGCGGGACGCGGGATCGGCGCCGAACCGCTCCCGCTCTTCCGTCGACAGACACGTCAGGCCCCGGTGCGGCACGACGACACCCTTCGGGGTTCCCGTGGAACCGGACGTGTAGATCACGTACGCCGGGTGATCGAGGTGCAGCGGCGCGGTGCGGTCCCGGTCGGTGATCGGCTGCGGCGAATGCGTGGCCACCGCGTCGACGGCGGCGGGTTCGTCGATCGGCATCCACGGCACGTCCCCGGGCAGCGTCGGAGCCGAAGCCGTGACGGTCAGCCCGAGTGCCGCCCCCGAATCGGAGAGCATGTGCTCGATGCGCGCGGACGGGTAGGTGGGGTCGACCGGGACGAAGGCGGCCCCGTCTTCGCGACCGCCCACACCGCGAGCACCGACTCGTACGAGCGCGGGATCGCCACGGCGACAGTCGTTCCGGGCCCGGTGCCTCGTGCGATCAGCAACCGCGCCAGTCGGTTCGAGTCGGTGTCGAGCCGGCCGTAGGTGATCCGCCGGTCCCCGCACCACACGGCGACCGCGTCGGAGTCGGTGCCGGCCGACGCGGCCAGCAGATCCGGCAGGGTGGCCGCGGGGACCGCGGCTGCCCCGGTGACCGGGGTCAGCTCGGCGCGTTCGCGCGGCGACAGGACGTCGAGGTCGCCGAGCCGCACCATGGGTTCGGCCACGCCCTGTTCGAGAATGCGGCGGAACCGATCCGCGCAGGCGCGCACGGCCGCCGCGTCGACTGCGGCGCTGAACTCGAAGTCGATCGTCAGGCCCGCAGGGTGACAGGCGTCGGTGAACGTCTCGGCGACGGTCACCCGGACGGCACCGAATCCGCCGCGGTCGCCGGGTGCGGGGGCGGTGATCGACACACCGGCGACGCCGGAATAGGTCGCTTCGCGCACTCCGAGCACGACCTGGCACGGCGACGGCGACTCCCCGCCCCTTGTCAGCTCGTCCAGGACCCGGGCGAGCTCGATCCCGGTATGGGAGAACGCACCGAGTTCGCAGTCGCGTGTGCGGGCGACGGCCTCCGAGAAGGTGGTCGCGTCCTCCACCCGCGTGCGCAGCACGACGGCATCGACGCCGGTCCCGGCGCGCACGGGGGCGCCGATCGTGATGTCGTCGGAATCGACGGATCTGCTCAGCGCAACGGCGAGCGCGGTGTGCACGACCGAGTAGGTCCGGGTGTCGTGGGCCCTGGCCAGGCATCGCGCCCGGCGGTGCGTCCGGGCATCGACGGCGACGCGGGTGCGGTCCCCGTGTTCCGGATGCGCGGACGTCGGGCCGCTCGCCGGTCCGCCGGACGTCGGCAGGTTCGCGAGGGTGCGACGCCAGTAGTCGAGGTGCTGCGCCGCGGCGCGCCTGCGCTCGCCGGCACGCACGCTGTCGGGATCGATCGCGGACAGCGGCGTATCGGGCGCCGAGGACACGAATTCCTGGACGAATCCGACGAATCCACCGTGGAGTTCGTGCAACTCGTCGTCCCGATAGCGGCCGGGATTGCCCCGGAATTCGAGGTAGGTCGTCGGCGGTGTGCCGCTCTGGTACACGTTGACCAGCAGGTCCTCGACCGGTCCCGACGTGAGCACATGGAATTCACCGACGAGGGGCCCGAGAACGATCTCCTCGTGGAAGAGCATGACGTTCACCATCGGGGCACTCGCCCGGCGGGTGTCGGCGCCGAGGTCGCGCATGATCGTGGCGAGGTCACCACGCTGGTGCCGCAGTGCGCCGAGCAGTTCGCCCTGGACGCGGTCCACGAGGTCGCCGACGGCGTCGTCGGGTCGCACCGCGATCCGCAGCGGTGCGACGTTGACGACCATGCCACCGGACCGGCGCAACACCGCGGTGGTGCGGCCCGACACCGGAATGTCGACACGCACCTCCGGCCGGCCCGTCAACCGGGACAGGTAACACGCGAATCCGGCGATGATCGAGGCCGCCGAGTTTCCGCTCGCGCGGTTGTCGGTGTCGAGGAGCCGGGCCGCGGTGGCATCGGCGAGCGCGGCGGTGACCAGGGTGTTGTCGGCAACGGCCGGGGCCCGGCGCTCGCTCAGGCTCGAGCCCTCCGTCAGGACGGCGAGCCGTTCGGCCCAGTACTCGCGGTCGGAGTCGAAGCGCGCCGACTCGCAGTAGCGGCGGTCGAGGTCGTACAGGGCGCGCAGGTCGGCGGCACCGTGAGGTTCGGGCTCACGCCCCTCGGCCGCCGCGGTGTACAGCGCCGCGATCCGCTTCACCATGGTCATCGCGCCGTAGCCGTCCAACGCGACGTGATGAATTCGGCTGTACCAGAGATAGTGCTCGTCGCCGAGTCGCAGGATCGACGACGCGACGAGCCGGTCGGTGGCCGGATCCATCGGTGCCGTGTAGTTCGCGTGCATCCAGGCGTGGGCCGCCGCGACCGGGTCCTCGTGGGCCCGGAAGTCGAGCACCTCGAGGTCGGAGTCGAGCGTCGGATCGACCACCTGGTACGGCTCGCCGTCGACCTCGGTCAGCCGCAGGAACCCGGAACCGAACTCGAGCCCGGCCACGACGGCCACCCGCTGGAACAGGTCGACGTCGAGCGCCCCGCGGAATTCCACGTACTGGGCGATGCACAGCGGCACCTCGGGTGCGAGTTGCTGCGCGAACCACATCCCGTACTGGGCGGGTGAGAGGGGAAACGGGGTCGTGCTGTCCTTGCCGGCCGGCCCGGTGGAGGCAACGGGCGCGGCCGAGTCCGTGCTCATGACGCGAGCTTCTCCGCAATCTCGGTGCGGACGGACGACGGGACCGAACCCGCGAACTTCTTCAGGTAGGCCAGGACCCATTCGCGGTCGGCCGTCAGGAACGGGAAGTCCGAGCCGACCATGTGCCGGACGGCAAGCATGGGCACCGGCGCGTCGAGTGCCCGGAACTCGCTGTTGCGCAGACCGGACACCGTGCAGCCCGGGTAGAACTGGCCGAGCATGAGGCCCTGAACGACGAAGTCGGACTTGCGATCGTTCTGCACGCGCTCGATCAGGTCGTAGTCCGTCAGATCGGGGAAGACCACGACGACGGCCTTGAGGGCGGCGTCGGCGCCGGTGTCCGGCGGAAGTCCCGGGAAGAGCTCGGCGAGGTCGTCGGCGATGGCGCGCATCCGGTCCTCCCCGACGTCGGTGCCGGGGACGAACGCTGCCCAGAACAACCGCCGGGTGATCGACGGGCCGGCGAACGGGCAGACCGGGCCACGCCGGCCGAGGTCCTTGTGCGGGTGGCACAGGTAGTCGACCGCCCAGCGGCGCACCGTCGGTGCGCTGGGGTGCTCGTCGATGGCGAACCCGTCGAAGAGGCTGACGAGTTCGATGCCCGACCGGGGGCCGCGTACGGAGGGACCGGGAGGGGTGGACGCCGGGGACGTTGCGGTTTCCAGGCGACGAGTGGTAGCCGGCATTTGCTTCTCCAAGTGACTGTGGATGGTCGGACTCATGGCGGTCCGTCTTCTGGGAATGTCCGTTTTTTGGGAATGTCCGTTTTTTGGGAATGTCCGCGATCGGTGCTGCCGATAACTTTCGGCCGCTTCACCGGCGGGGTCACGAGTAGTGCGCTACCTGTTTCGCGCTCCGGAACGGGTAGCGCGCAATGTGCTGGACTGTCGCTGTCGTGACATCTCTAGAATCCCGCGTTCCGGCCGACGTCACCAGTACCCAAGGGGGTTTCTGTTCACACCCTGTGGCCCGCCGCGCCCTGACGCGTACCTGCCGAGCCGGTCCGGGCCGCGTCCGCACGAAGCAGGTGCCGGGCGAGCTCGGGACCGATCTCGGCGAGGGCCTGCGGACTCGTCAGCTCCTGGTGGGTGGCTCGCACCGCGTGCTCGTCGATCCGGCCGGCGACGTGCGCCTGCCAGGCCGCTGCGGCGGTGGGGTCGCCGGCCGATTCCGCGGCCGCGAAGTACAGCACATCGAGATCGGGCGACGCCGACGGACTATGTGTGACAGCGAGTTCCACCGTCGCGGTGAACACCCGGTGCAGCATCTCGACGCGTTCCGGCGTCACCGCGTCGAACAGGCCGCCGGTGCGGCGCAGCACGTCCGCGGCTTGTTCCGCGGTCAACGTGTCGCCGGCCGGCAGGTCACCGAACTCGGCGAGCAGTTCGGCCAGGGTCGGTGGTTCGCGGCGGATGTCGTCGTCGCCCAGCAGATGCGAGTCGAGCATCGTGAGGGTCGCGACTTCGGAGCCGAGTCGCACCGCCATCTCGTGGGCGATCTGGCCGCCCACCGAATACCCCACCAGGTGGTACGGGCCGTCCGGCTGCACGGACCGGATCTGCTCGATGTAGCGGTCGGCGAGGTCGCCGAGGTCGGTGAAACGCGCCTCGGGGTCGGTGAGCGCCGGGGACTGCAGGCCGTACACCGGGCGATCGCCCAGGTAGGGCACCAGACCGGTGAAGCACCAGGCCAGGCCGATCGCCGGGTGGATGCAGAACACCGGCGTGCCGGTGCCGTCCGGGCGCAGCGGAAGCAGCGGCGCGAGCGCGTCGTCGGCTTCGTGGTCCGGCGCGGTGGCGATCCGGTGGGCCAGGGATTCCGGGGTGGGGTCGGTGAAGATCCACTGCACCGGCACCTGCCGGCCGATCCCGTCCGAGATCTTGGCCATCAGCACGGTCGCGCTCAGGGACGTGCCGCCGAGAGCGAAGTAGTTGTCGTCCAGCCCGACCCGATCGATCCCGAGATCCTCGGCGAACGCGTCGGCGACGACGGTCTCGGCGGCGTCGCGCGGCGCCCGGTAGGCGACGCGGGTGTGCTCCGGCCGCGGCAGGGCGGCCCGGTCGAGCTTGCCGTTCGCGGTGACCGGGACCCGAGCCAGGACGGTGACGGTCGCGGGAACCATGTGCGGGGCGAGCCGGGCGCGGGCGTGGCCGAGCACGGCATCGACGTCGACCTCGGAGCCCGGGGCCGCGACGACGTAGCCGGCGAGCCGGTCCCCGTCGGTGTGGGCGACGGCGTGCGCGACACCGGGATAGCCGAGCAGCGCCGATTCGATCTCGCCGAGTTCGATGCGGAATCCGCGGACCTTCACCTGCTGATCGGAGCGGCCGACGTAGTCGAGTTCGAGCGTCCCGTCCTCGCGGCGGCGCCAGCGCACCAGATCACCCGTGCGGTACATCCGCAGCCCGTCCGCGGCGGCGACGAACCGAGCCGCCGACAATCCGGGACGGTTACGGTAGCCACGGGCCGAGCCGGGACCCGACAGGTACAGTTCCCCCACCACCCCGACCGGGACCGGCCGCAGCCGCTCGTCGAGCACCAGTTCGGCGAAGCCGCGGATCGGGCCGCCGATCGTAACCGGTTCTCCTGCAACGAGAGCGCGACCTGCATTGGACTGAATCGTCGTTTCCGCGGGACCGTAGGTGTTCACCATGGTCCGGCCAGGGGCCCACCGCGCGACGAGTTCCGGAGGGCAGGCCTCGCCACCGACGATGACCGTGCTCAGATGGTCGAGTCCGTCCGGATCCACCGTGCCCAGCGCAGCGGGGGTCAGTGCCACGTGCGTGACCTGCTCGCGCGCCAGCAGATCGGCGAGCTCGCGCCCGCCGAACACCCCGGGCGGGGAGATCACCAGACGACCACCGGCCCCGAAGGCCCACAGCATCTCCAGGACGGCCGCGTCGAAACTCGGCGAGGCCGCGTGCAGCACCCGCGCGTGCGGGCCGAGTCCGAACCGGGTGCGCTGTTCGGCCACCAGGTTCGCCAGGCCCGCGTGGGTGACCTCGACGCCCTTCGGCACCCCCGTCGATCCGGACGTGTAGATGAAGTATGCGGGATGCTCGACCAGCAGCGGCGCGACCCGATCCGCATCGGTCACCCGATCGATCGACGCCTGCTCGCACGGCTGATCCAGGTTCAGCCACGTCACCGATTCCGGCAATGCATCACGCGCATCCGAAATCGTGACCCCCACCGTCACAGCCGAATCCGCGAGCATGTGCGCAATTCGCGCCGCGGGATAGTTCGGGTCGACGGGAAGGAACGCGGCCCCGGTCTTCACGACCGCCCACACCGCGAGCGCGGATTCGAGCGACCGCGGAATCGCGATCGCCACCGCAGACTCCGGACCGACACCGGCGCGGATCAGTACCCGCGCCAGCCAATTCGACTGCTCGTCCAGCTCACGGTAGGTCAGCCGGCGCTCCCCCGCGACCACCGCGACCGCGTCGGGGTCGGCAGCCGCCGCGGCCGCGAACAACTCGGGCAGGGTGACGGCGGGGACCGACGCACCGCCCGACACCGGGACCAGTTCGGCGCGTTCGGCGTCGTCGAGCAGGTCGAAGGCGCCGAGCGGACGCGTCGGCTCGGCAACGACGGCCTCGAGCAACCCCACGAACCGACGCGCGAAACCGTCGACGGTGCTGCGGTCGAAGATGTCTGTGGTGTAACCGAATTCGGCTTTCATGCCGGCGGGAGCGCCGGAACGGTCCCGGGTCTCGTCGATGCTCAGGTACAGATCGCACTTGGCGACCTCGAGGTCGATGTCGACGGTCTCGACGGTCAGCCCCGGCAGGTCGAGGCGGGTCGCGTCGAGGTTGCGGAACTCGAGGAGCACCTGGAACAGCGGCGAGTGCGCGGAGGATCGCACCGGGTCGAGCGCCCGGACGACGTGGTCGAACGGGACGTCGGCGTTCCCGAAGGCGGCGAGGTCACCGTCGCGCACCTGGGCCACCAACTCGCCGAAGGTGGACTGCGGTGCGATGCGGGTGCGGAGGGTCACCGTGTTGACGAACATGCCGACCATGTCGTCGAGCGCCGCGTCGCCCCGGCCCGCCACCGGCGTTCCGATCGCGAGATCCGCTGTGCCCGCGAGCTTCCCGAGGAGGACTGCCAGCGCGGCGTGCACGACCATGAACACGGTGGCGTCGTGCTCGCGGGCCAGCTCGGTGACCGCGCGGTGCAGGTCCGGGCCGAACCCGAACGGCACGGCGGCCCCGTGCGCGGAGCGATGCATCGTCCGCTCCCGATCGGTCGGCAGTTCGAGCAGTTCCGGCAGTCCGTCGAGGGTGTGGCGCCAGAAGTCGATCTGCGCGGTCGCGAGCGAGTCCGGGTCGGTGTCGTCGCCGACGACCTCCCGCTGCCACAGGGTGTAGTCGACGTAGTGCGCGGGCAGCGGCACCCACAGCGGCGCCTGCCCCTGCGCGCGGGTCGTGTAGGCGAGCATCACATCCCGTGCGAGCGGCGCCATCGAGAAGCCGTCGGCCGCGATGTGGTGCAGCACGATCGCGACGACGTGCTCCTGGGAGCCCAGCCGGAACAGGGCGGTGCGGATCGGGACGTCGACGCTCACGTCGAAGCCGATGGACGCGACGGCGCGCAACCGTTCCCGCAGCTCGGATTCGCCCGTCACCGGCATCGGCGTGAGGTCGGCGGTGACGCTGCCGGCGGGCAGCACGACCTGATGCGGACCCTGCTCGGACGACGGGTGAACGGTGCGGAGAGCCTCGTGCCGCTCCAGCACATCGGCGAGCGCGGCGCGCAGCGCGTCGAGGTCCAGGTCGCCGGTCAGGCGCAGCGCGATCGGGACGTTGTAGGCGGGGGAGGTCGGATCGACCTGGTTGACCACCCACATCCGCTGCTGCGCGAGCGACAGCGGCACCCGCTCCGGCCGGGGACCTGCCACCAGGGCGGGCCGGTCCCCCGCGCGACGGCCGGCCGCATCGGCGCGCGCGGC
>NZ_JADZGH010000231.1:46146-50862 GCF_015865005.1 Rhodococcus sp. CX | reverse complement strand
GTGGGTGCCTCGAACAGTTCCCGCACACCCATTTCCGTGCCGACGGCGGTGTTCACGCGGGCGACCACGCGGGTCGCGCTGAGCGAGTTGCCGCCGAGGTCGAAGAAGTGGTCGTCCAGGCCGACGCGGTCCAGGCCGAGGACCTCCGCGAAGGCCGCGGCGGCGGCACGTTCGGTGCCGGTGACGGGCGCCCGGTATTCGGCCCGGGCGAAGTCCGGGGCGGGCAGCGCGGCGCGGTCGAGCTTGCCGACCGGGGTGAGCGGCAGTTCGCCGAGCACGACGATCGCCGCCGGAATCATGTGCGAGGGCACGAAGTCCCGGAGATGCGCGATCAGCGCGGCGGCCTCGGGGACCGCGGTGTCGGATCCGTCCGCGGGCAGCACGTAGGACACCAGCACGGTGTCGCCGCCCGGCCCGGGGCGTCCGACCGTGATGGCGAAGTCCACGTCCGGATGGGCGGTGAGGGCCGCGTCGATCTCCCCGAGTTCGACGCGGATGCCGCGGATCTTGACCTGGAAGTCGGACCGGCCGAGGTAGTCGAGAGTGGAGCTTCCGTCGGCGGTGGTCCGCCAGCGCACGACGTCACCGGTGCGGTACAGGCGCGCACCCGGCTCACCGAAGGGGTCGGCGACGAACCGCGACGCGGTCAGCGCCGGCCGCCCCCGGTAGCCGCGCGCCAGCGCAGGTCCGCCGAGGTAGAGCTCGCCGGCGACACCGGCCGGGACCGGGCGCAGCGCGGCGTCGAGGACGACCTCGGTGAATCCGCGTCCCGGTCCCCCGATGGTCACGGGTTCTCCCGGGACGAGCGCGTCGCTGAGATTGGACATCACGGTCGCTTCGGTGGGCCCGTATCCGTCGAGCATGGTGCGGCCGGGAGCCCAGCGATCCACCAGTTCCGATGCGCACGCCTCCCCCGCGACGAGCAGGACGCGCAGCGCGTCGAGACCGGACGGGTCGAGCGAGGCCAGCACGCTCGGGGTGAGCACCATATGGGTGACGGCCTCGCGGCGCAGGAGCTCGGTGAATTCGTCGCCGCCGTAGACGGTCGGGGGCACGATGACCAGGGTCGCGGCCGATCCCACCGCCCACAGCATCTCGAACACCGACGCATCGAAACTCGGTGAGGCGCAGTGGAGCACCTTCGCATTGCGGTCGCCGGCGAGGCGGGTGCGTTGTTCGGTCACGAGGTTCGCCAGCCCGTGGTGGGTGACGACGACGCCCTTCGGCAGGCCGGTCGAACCCGACGTGTAGATCACGTACGCGGCCTGGCCGGGGTTGACCGGGTCGCCGTCGGTGATCGGCGCGTCGGACACGTCGCCGGCGGGTTCGTCGAGCAGGAGCCAGCACACCGAGCCGGGCAGCCGGTGCACCGTCGACGAAAGGGTCACGCCGACAGTTACTTCGGAGTCGGTGATCATGTGCTCGATGCGTCCGGCCGGGTGGTTCGGGTCCACCGGCACGAACGCGGCGCCGGCCTTCGCGACGGCCCACACCGCGGTCACCGACTCGACGGATCGGGTGAGTGCAACCGCGACGATCGACTCACGGCGCACACCGGCGGCCCGCAGGGCGCGAGCGAGCCGGTTCGACGCGGCGTCGAGTTCGGCGTAGGTGACGCGCCGGCCGGGCGCCGCGAGCGCGATGCCGTCGGGGTTCGCGGCGACCGCCTCGGCCAGCAGCTGCGGCAGCGTGATGCCGGGCATCGGGGCGGTACCGCCGACGACGGTGCGGTGCGGGGCCTCGAGGTCGGCCAGGCGGGATTCCGGGCCGGCCGCGAGCATCCGCTCGACGAGCGCGACGACGGCGTCGTGGTGCACGCGCAGCTCGTCGTCGCCGTAGCGATTCGGATTGGCGGCGAACTCGACGAATACCGTTGCGCCGCTGCGGTATACGTTCACGACGAGATCGGGCACGGGACCGGTCGTGAGGATGTGGAAGTCGGTGGAGAGCGAACCGAACTGCAGGTGCCGGTCGAACAGCATCACGTTGACCATCGGACCGGTCACGGCGCGGGCGGCGGCGTCCGCGCCGAGGTCGCGCAGGATGTCCTCGACATTGCCGCGCTGGTGCCGCAGTGCGCCGAGCAGTTCCCCCTGGACGCGGTCCACGAGGCCGCCGACAGTGTCGCCCGGCCGCGTCTGCACCCGGATCGGGGCGACGTTGGCGAGCATGCCGCCCGAGCGGCGCAGGATCGCGGTGGGTCGCGCCGAGACCGGGATGTCGACGGTGACCTCGCGGCGGCCGGTGCGTCGGGACAGGTAGTGGGCGAATGCCGCGACCAATGTGGCGGCGGCGGTGCCGTCGTTGCCCGAGAGCAGCGCGGCGGCCCGATCGGACAGGGCGGTGCGGAGGGTGCGGCTCGTCGCGACCGGCGGGGCGTCCCGGTCGGCGAGAGTGGCAGCGCCGCTGCGGGTGTCCAGGCGCTGCGCCCAGTAGTCACGGTCGGCGGCGAACCGGTGGGACTCGCGGTACTCGCGCTCGAGCCGTTCGAGGGTGCGCAGGCCCGCGGCCCGGTTCGGTTCCGGCACAGTGTGTTCCACCGCGGCGGTGTAGAGGGAGGCAACTCGGCCGACCATCGTCGCGGCACCGTGCCCGTCGAGGGCGATGTGGTGGATGCGGCTGTACCACAGGTAGTGCTCGTCACCGACCCGCAGCAACGTCGACTCGCACAGGTGGTCGCGCTCGAAGTTCACCGGGGCCGTGTAGTTCGCGTGCATCCAGGACTGCGCGGCGGTCAGCGGGTCGGGTTCGGCGCGGAAGTCGTGGAAGCCCATCTCCGCGTCGGCCGGCGGGTCGACCACCTGGTGTGGCACGCCGTCGATCTCCACGATGCGCAGGAACACCGACTGGAACTCGTGTGCGGCGCGCATCGCGACCTCGCGGAACAGCTCGACGTCGAGCGGACCCCGGATGTCGAGATACTGGGCGATGCAGATCGGCACATCGGGTGCGAGGTGCTGCGCGAACCACAGTCCGTGCTGGGCGGCCGAGAGTGGGAACGGCTCGTGGACGGTGGTCGACGCGGCGCGGTCCATCGATTCACAACCCCTGGAGTGCTGGCGCCGCGGGGTGCGCGGCGGGCGGTGGATTCTTCGGTTCGCCGGTGCGAATCCGGCTTCTCCACCCTGCCGCGGCAGGGCCGCGTCGTTAACACACCCAAGGGGTGAGGGTGTACCACCTCGTGTGTCTTGGTGGCGGCCGAGGCCGCCACATCTGCACACCGGCGCGTCAGCGCCGAATGGACGCTGCCGCGTCAGCGCCTGGCGATGCCTCGGCCGATCCGTTCGATCCGTTCGACACCGGACGCACCCACCCCGGCCGCCCGGTCGCCGATCGCCTTGGCGCTGCCACCGATCGCCTCGCCGAGCGCACCGCCGACGATGCGGACGGGGCGGGAGATCTCGTCGAGCGCCTCGGCGACGGCGGGATCCTCGTCGTCGAGCCACCCGGCGGCATCGGCTCGGCACGCCGCGCGGAAGTCGTCGAGGTCCTCGCGCAGATCCACCAGGTTCTTCACGGTGCGGGTCGACGACAGCCGCTTCACCAGCTCGAGCGTGGTGCCCTGGGCGAACCGCGCCAACGCGCGGCGGGCTCGGCGCAACAGTTCGCCGTCGCGGTCGAGGTGCTCGGCGAGCAGACCGCGGGCCTGCCCGATCGCCTCGGGCAGAGCGGCGGGCTCGGTGGTGCGCAGGTGCTCGAGGCGCAGTCGGTGCCAGAGGTTCAGCGAGTCCTCGACGAGAACGAGCAGCTGCAGGGTCTCCCCGAGCCGCTGCGCCGGGTCGAGCGCGCCGGCTTCGGCGGCGTCGGCCGCGTCGAGAACCGCGGTCGCGTGGTCACGCAAACGCGAGACGGCCGTGGCGAGCGGCGCACCGAAGCCGGCCACCGCGTCCCATTCCCGTGCCGGGAGCGCACCGGTCTGGTCGACGATCGCCACGGCACGGGTCAGCTCATTGTGGTGGGCGACGACGTCACCGAGGGCGGGGGCGTCGGCCAGTTCGAGGAGCTGCTCGACGGTGCTCGACCCGGTCCCGGCCGGCCCGGCGGTCACCCGGGCCACCGCGGCCTCCACCGACGAGACGGCGGCGCGCAGCGCACGGACGATCGCGTCGAGGGACCCTGCACCGGCGGGCGGGACGTCGGGAGCCGCGGGGTTCGGTTCGTCGGTCATGGTGTCCATGGTGCTACGTCCGGTTTCCGGACGCACGCGGGACCCGGCGGTCACCGGCACCACCGAGCCGTCAGTTCCGGACCCGCACCCACGCGTCCTCGAGGAGCGCCACGAGGTCGATCTCGCGGCGGGCCCGGTACGCGCTCAGGACGCGGCGCGGGCGGGTTTCGTCCTCGAGTCCGATCGCGGCGGCGAGCGCGGCGGCCATGCCCTCCTCCGGCACGATCTCCGGCGTCGAATGCCCGACCAGCGCCAGCGCCTTGCGCAGCGGTTCGGCGTTGTCGGCGACCGTGCGCAACGGCACCACGTCGAAATGCCCGTCGGGGTGGAACTCGAGGAACACCTCGTTGTCCTCCTCGACTCCGAGATCCTCGAGGAATCGCCGGATCGTGCCGAGCTGCGGGGTCGCGCCGGACCACCGCATCACCTGCGTCCCCAGCCGGGAACCGAGCACCAGGCCCCCTCCGGGCGGGCATCCGACGATCCCGGCCACGGCGGACGGAACCGGGAAGTCGGCGCCGCGCAGGTGGTCGCGGGTGGCGGTGATA
>NZ_JADZGH010000231.1:40522-46115 GCF_015865005.1 Rhodococcus sp. CX | reverse complement strand
GCTGCGGCGACCGCACCGCGACGTGGGTGCGGACCCGTCGCCGGACCCGGCCCCCGACGACCTCGAAGTCGCCGCTGTCCGCGAAGATCCGAGCGGCGGCCTCCGAGATCGGGAACCGCTCGGTCAGGGCGGCGGCCAGCGCGGCGGCGTCGGCGGACCCGCCGGCCCCGTCGACGATCCGGGCGATGCGCGCACGGACCGCACCCGGGATGTCGGTCTCCCACCGCGCGAGCGACCACAGTCCGGATTCGGAGACGGCGAACCGTTCGTCGTCCGCGAGCTCACCGATGACGGTCGCGGTGTCGTGGGTGGTGTCCATGCGGGTGACGAGGGCGGCGGCGGGCATCGGATCGCCGAGGATCTCGAGCACCTGCGCCGCGCGATCGGCGAGGCTGTCCTGGCGAGTGAGGATCCGGCCGTCGATCACCGGCAGCCCGCAGTGCCGCAGCCACGCGGTCAGTTCGCCGGCGGGCAGATTCCACAGTGCCCCGACGGCGGCGAGTTCGACGACCCCGTTCTCGGATTCGAACTCGGCGAGCAGGGCGCGTGTCTGCCGCTCCGCCTCGGGCAGGTTCGGCACCGCGACCCAGCCGTCCGCGACTTCGAAGCGGTCGTCGAGACGGTTCAGCACCCGGCCGAGCGGAACGTCGAGACCGGGAACCTGCCGGGACAGGTCCGGGGACAGCGCCAGGATCCGGTCGAGCGAGGCGACGGGTCGCACGTGCACGCGCAGCGCGGCGAGCAGGTCCCCGACCGCCGTGCCGAACGGGAACGTCGACGGGGCGGACGGATCGGCGGGAACATCGTCGAGGACCCGTTGCCGCAGGTTCTCCCGCTCCGGCGCGGGCAAGGCCGCGACGTAGCCGCCGAGTTCGGCGATCGGATCGTGCGGTCCGGGCAGCGGCAGGTCGCGCGCGGTCAGGGCGGTGATGCGCGCGGCGACCTCCTGGATCTCCTCGGGGGCACCGTCCTCGAGTTCGACGCGCAGCAGCGGCCGGTCGCCCTGGCCACGCAGCGTCCGCCAGCGGGCCAGTTCCGCGAGATCGGAGACGAGCAGGTCGAGTGCGGGCACGTTCGATCCGGTGGCCGCACCCTCCGGTGCGCGCAACACGCCGGGATCGCGCAGGATCGCGAGGACCATCGCCGCACACACGATCTCGTGCACGGTGGCGGGGCCGGCGCCGCGCACCGCGAACAGGTCGGACGGGCTGCGGTCGAGCAGCGCGGCCGTGGTCGCGACCCCCGGCAGGCGGTCGACGATCGTGGCCGCGGCGGTGCTCAGGTCCAGCGCGGCGACCGGCACGTCGATCCGGTCGGCGAGCCCGGCGGACAGCGGCATGTCCGGATGTTCGGTGACGTAGATGTGGGCGAGGGCCGCGCAGACGGCGGGAACGTCGGCCGAGGCGGCCGTCTCGGCCGGCGACTGCTTCTCCCACCAGCGGTCGCCGGGAGCGAGTTCGGACAGGGCCGCGGCGCGTCCGGAACCGTACCGGTCGAGCCACGGCATCAGATCGAGCCAGCGGCGCTCCCCGAGTTCCTTGTCGGACAACGCAATGGACCACAGCGACACGACCGGCTGCTCCTCTTCGACGCTCGGCGGGATATCACGAACCACGGACCCCCCACCGCCGCGGTCACCCACGAGAGGAAACCGCCCGGTCGACTCTACCGGTGCACCACCGTCCGGGCTCGTGACGGGGCCGAGAGACCCGGGACGGCCCGGCGATTCGCCCGGATCGGCGCCCACCCGGCGGTAACGTTGACGGTGTCGGGGCATTCCACCGAGGTTCACCTCGAGCGAGGAGTTCCGGATGCGACGGCCACATCGCGCGACCCCCGTACTGTCGGCCGGATCGCTCTTCACCACAATCCTCGTCACGGTGTGGCTCCTGTCGACCGCCGGCCCGGCGACCGCGTCACCGGTGTCCGGGTTCCCCCTTCCGCCACCGCCGCGTGTGACGCTCGACGACCTGCTGCCGACACCGATCACCGACGACGAGTTCTTCGCGCGACCCGCGGATCTCGAGGCCTACCCGCCGGGCACGGTGCTGCGGGAACGTGCGGTGCGGATGCGGGCACTGCCGGCGGCGCTCGTCCCTCACACCGCACGGCAGTTCCTGGTGCGCTCGACCGACGCGTCGGGACGGCCGATCCCGGTGACGGCGACGCTCGTGCTGCCCGACGCCCCGTGGCCCGGCGGGACGCGGCCGGTCGTCGTCTACAACATGGCGATCGATTCGCTCGGCACCCGCTGTACCCCGTCGTATCGGATGGTGCACGATGCCGTCGACATCGACGTCCCGCCGATGCTGCCGGTCCTGCTCGCCCACGGCTGGGCGGTGCTCGTCCCCGATCACGAGGGACCGAACATGGCGTATGCCGCCGGCCCGCTCGCCGGGCACGCCGTGCTGGATTCGATCCGGGGGTTGCGCACCGTCGCACCCGACCTCGCGGATTCTCCGCTCGCGATGACCGGCTACAGCGGCGGCGCCATCGCGACGGGCTGGGCCGCGCAACTGCAACCGACGTACGCGCCCGACGTGCAGTTCACCGGCGCCGCGGCCGGTGGGCTGCCCGCCGACCTGTCGCTGCTGCGGGCCACGATGAACGGGCAGCTCGGAGCCGGGCTGTTCCTCGCGGCGACGGTGGGTCTGGCCCGCGAGTATCCGCAACTGCTGGACCTGGCCGACCCGTTGACCGGGGTCCTGGCCCGGACCCCGCTGAAGGACCAGTGCACGATCGTGCTGGCTGCCACCGGCGTCGCCATGGTTCCCGTCGAGGTGTTCACCACCGTCCCGGACCCGTTCGACGATCCGCGGGTGCGGCAGGTGCTCGACGACAACCGGCTCGGCGGGCAGATCCCGCAGGCCCCGATGTACCTGTACCACGGGTCGTCGCAGGTGTTCCTCGGTGACGAGTTCATCCCGGAATCGGGAGTTCTTGCCCTGCAACAGCAATGGTGCGCCGGCGGCGCGAACGTGACCTATGTGCCGGTGTGGGGTGAACACCTGACGGCCGCGGTCGCGGGTGCACCCGGGATGCTGGACTGGATCTCCGAGCGGCTCGCCGGTGTGCCGGCACCGCAGGGGTGCCCGTGAACGATCACGACGCCCGAACGATCACGACGCAGCCGTGTCCGAATCCTGGGCGTCCTGCGCGGCGGGCCTCAGCCGCAGTAGCACCAAGCCCGCGACGAACGCGACGATCAACGACGCGACCGCCCCGTTGACGTGCAGGGCATTGACCGCGACCGCCGCCCCGCCGACACCGGCGAGCAGCGCACACCACAGCAACGCCTTTGCGATCACCACACCCATGACCACGCACCCTCCAAGGCCCCGATCCGACAAACGACAATAGTGTCACCCGTCACAACCGCTGCGACACCGGGTCCGGCGTGTCCGAGAATCCGCGTTCCGGCGACTCCCCACGGGCCGTCCCGGTCCGTAGGCTCGGAGCCGGATGCCCCGGCGGAATCCGGGCGTGAGACGAGGCGGAGGTACGGCGTGAACTTCGGGGACGTGCGACTGCAGGATGTGACCCTGCGGGATGTGACACTGCGCGACGGACTGCAACTGACCGGCAAGCTCCTGCCCACCGAACGCAAGGTGCGCCTCGCCCGGTCCCTGCTGGCCACCGGCATCCCCGAGCTCGAGATCGGTTCGCTCGCCCGCCCGGACCTGGTCCCCCCGATGGCCAACACCCTGGAGTTGATCGCGGCGCTCACCGAGGAGGAACTCGATCGCTGCTGGGTGTGGGTCGCCACGCCGCGGCACGTGGAGAAGGCGATCGCGGCCGGCGCGCGCCACTTCCAGTACTGCTTCTCGGTGTCCGACGCCCACAACAACGCGAACATCGGCCGCGACACCGAGACGAGCGTCGCCGCGATGCCCGCCGCCGTCGAACTGGCCCACGCCGCCGGCGGCAGCATCCAGCTGTGCCTCGCCACGTCGTTCACCTGCCCGTTCGACGGCCCCGTCGACCCGGACCGGGTCCTGGAGATCGCGTGCGATCCGCGGACCGACGGCGCCGCCGACATCGTCCTCGCCGACACCCTCGGGCAGGCCGTGCCCGGCCAGGTCGCCGAGCTGATCGCGCGGGTCCGCACCGAATCCCCCGCGCGCCGGATCGTCTACCACGGCCACGACACGTGGGGACTCGGTGTCGCGAACAGCCTGGCCGCGGTGTCGGCCGGTGCGAGCGTCGTCGACGGGGCCCTCGCCGGGCTCGGCGGCTGCCCGTTCGCGCCCGGTGCGAGCGGTAACACCGCCACCGAGGACCTGCTGTTCGCAACCCGCCCGCAGTGGCTGTCGCCGGACGTGTTCGCCGATCTGGTGCGGCTCGGCGAGGACCTCGTGGCCGAACTGGACGAACCGAACCGGGCACGGGCGACGCAGGGCGCCCGTTCGGAAGCCGCAGCGTTCGAATGGGTGCTGCGTTCGTGACAGGATCACCAGCGTGCGGATCCTGATCGCCCCGGACAGTTTCAAGGGCACCTACCGTGCGGCCGAGGTCGCGGACTCCGTCGCGGCCGGCGCCGAAACGTCGGGGCACGAGACGATCCGGCTCCCGGTCGCCGACGGCGGCGAGGGCACCCTCGAAGTCCTGACCGGGCCGATGCTGCTCGACCGCATCGAGGTCGAGACGGTCAACCCGTGGCGGGTGTCGTGCGCGGGGACGTTCGGACTGGCACCGGACGGAACCGCCGTCGTCGAACTCGCGACCGCGAGCGGAATCACGACCCCGCACAACGGTTTCCGCGATCCGGTCACCGCGGACACCTACGGTACGGGCTTGCTGATGGCGGAGGCGGCGCGATGCGGCGCGGAGCGCATCGTCGTCGCGGCCGGTGGTTCGGCGACCACCGACGGCGGCCTCGGCGCCATCGCCGCGATCGACTCGTCCGGCGGCCTGCACGGCGCGGCGGTCACGGTCCTGACCGACGTCACCACCCGATACGTCGACGCGGCACGGGTGTTCGGTCCGCAGAAGGGCGCCGACCCCGCCACGGTGGATCTGCTCACCCAGCGGCTCGACGCGACCGCGATGGCCCTGCCGCGCGACCCGCGGTGCGTCGACGGCACCGGCGCGGCCGGCGGCTTCTCCGGCGGCATGTGGGCCCGGTACTGCGCCGAACTGCGCTCCGGTGCCGAATTCGTGCTCGACGCCCTCGCATTCGACCGGCATCTCGCGACCGCCGACCTCGTGGTCGTCGGCGAGGGGCGTCTCGACGGGCAGAGCCGCGCCGGGAAGATCGTCTCCGCGATCCTCGCCCGGACCGGGTCGGTACCGGTGGTCGCGGTCGTCGGGTCGGTCGGTGACGACCTCGGCGACTACCGCGACCGGTTCGCCGATGTGATCGTCGCGTCGGATGCGGACGCGATGCGCGCGGCAGGAGCCCGGCTGGGCCGCTGACCTTCCGAATCCCCTACGGGCAGGGCGCTGTCGGTGCAGGGGTGGGAGTCGGCGCGGGGCCCGTGTCCGGATCCGAGGCGCGGGCGGGCCAGGACGCGGGACGGATCTGCGGTGCGTCGGGTTCCTCCGATGCACACGGCGCCGCTTCCGGAGTTGCGGTGCCGGCCGACGCGGGCGG
>NZ_JADZGH010000231.1:34202-40369 GCF_015865005.1 Rhodococcus sp. CX | reverse complement strand
CGCGAGCCCGGCTCCGAGGATCGCGAGCAGCACGACCAGCACTCCCACCAGGGCGGCGATCCGGCCTCGGTTGTTGCCTCCCCCGGGCACCGGCGGCGGCGCGTCCTGCCGTGCCGCGACCAATGCCGCACCCGTCGCGCGGTGCCACGGCACCCCGTGCGGGGTCACGAACGGGACCCCGAGCACGGTGGCCAGTTCGCGGGCGGGACCGGCGTCGCCGGGACGCAGATCCAGGAACACCAGGGCCTGCGGGGATCGGCCGGCGCGGGCGACCGCCTCGTCCATCGCGTCCGGCAGCAGGTCGGCGTAGCCGACGAGTTCGTCGCCCTCCGGGGTCACGGCCGCCAGCACGCTGCCGGCGGGGACGTCCACGACCGACACGGTCTCCGCTCCCCCGCTGCGGGTGTGCACGGCCAGCACCGGGGTCTCGGCCAGTTCGGGGGCGTTGGCCAGGTACGCGAGCCGGGTCGCGTCCACGTCGGCCGGGGTCACTTCCACGGTCGCGGCCTCGCGGACGGCGTCGACGACGGCGGGATCGGCGACCAACCCGATGCGGCCGATGGCCAGCCCCGCGCGTTCGGCACGTTCGGTCATGGCGGCGACGGCACCGACCGCCGCGGCGGTCGTGTCGTCGGCGTCGGACGCGGCCCAGCGCTGCGAATCGAACGGGCCGAGCGCCGGTACATCGGCGTCGACGAGTACCGCGCTGATCTCCCCGTCGTCGACCGCGACACCGAGCACCGCACGCATGACATCCCCCTCGCCGGCACGGACTCACCTGGACGGACAACCGAGCGTAACCGACGGCTGCCCTCACCGCGGGTAGCAGCCGACCTCGAGTCCGAGCACCGTCGACACCCCGGCACCGAACGTGACCGCCGAGCCGTCGGAGGCGACCCGTCGTTCGTCGAATCGCCGGGCCAGCCGCGGCACCGCCACCCGCTGATGGAATCCGGCGCGGGCAGCGGCCCGGTCGAACACCGCCACGGCACGGTCCACGTCGTGGGGCACGCTGTGGTCGGACACGAGCAGCGGCAGGTGCGCGACCCAGCCGGTGCTGCCGTCCGTCATCTCGCACCCCGCGTTCAGGCGCGAGTGGTCGGTGCCGAAGACCAATTCCGGAAATTCCGCCGACAGCGCGTCGGCGATCTCGTGGTGCACCCGCAGGTAGTGGTCGACGGCCCCGTCGATGGTGGTCGCGACCGGTTCCGGGACGGCGTGGAATTCCGGATCGGACGCGCATCCGGTGGTCGCCGCGAGCAGCAGCGCCACCGGGAGAAGCCGCCGGGCGCTCATCGCACCGCCTGCCCGGCCAGGCCCGCGACGACCAGTGCGACGTTGTAGGAACTCGTCGTCCCGGGGGTCAGGTAGACGCTGTGCCCGATCGAGCCGCGGTACGCCTCACCGGTCGCGCCGACGCCCGGATCCGACGACAGCCGGGTCAGGCCGTCGAGGAAGCTGGGATCGCCGCCGAACGTACCGACATCGGCGACCGGGTCACGGTCGGCCTCGACGAGGAACGCCGAGCCCGGCGCCAGCCCCAGGTCGTGGATGTCGTCGGTGCCGATACCCGGCGCGCCGAGGAACACCGCGGCATCGGCGGGGGCGCCCTGTGCCAGTGCCATGCCGGTGACGAGCGCACCGTAGGAGTGCCCGATCGCCGTCACGTTCGGATTGTCCTCGCGCGCATCGAGACTCGTCAGGAACCGGGCCAGGCCGGGTGCCGCGCGGGTCGCCGCGAGATCGGACACCGGGCTCTGCTCCGTTATTGCGAGACCCCAACCCCATTGCGGAGCTTGATAATTCAGCCAGGTCACCGCCGCGACCGAACGGTCCGGGCGACCGGACGATTCCAGCCCGCGTTCGGCCTGGGACCGGACCGCCGCGATCTGTTCGTCGTAGCCGGCGAGATTGCCTTGCACCGTCGAGCCGGCGCCCGGGGTGAACACCGCGACGTGGTCGGCGGTGTCGACATCCCCCACCGCGACCGCGGCCATCGCCTCGCGCCCGGACAGGTCGAGCGCCAGCAGCTGCCGGTCGCCGCGCTCGAGCACGTCCGCGACAGCGTCGAGCGCGGCGAGTTTCCTGCGGGTCTGTTCGAGGCCGGCGTCGGCGTTGCTGAACAGGCCCCCGAAGATGTTGCCGTCGAGTTCGGTGGCCAGCCGCTCGGCGACGCGTTCGAGCCGGACGCGCTCGGTCTCGAGCAGTGCGCGATTCGCGCGGTCACGGTCGGCGGCAGGAATCCCTTCGAGCCCGCCGATCTCGCCCGGCCGGGTGGTGAGCAGATGCTCGCGGGCCTGCGCGCCGAGCATGTCCCACCAGCGCATCACCTCGCGCGGATCGGTGCCCGGCCCGGGAACCGGGACGATCGCCGGGCCCTGGGTGTGGATCCTGCCGAACGGTGTCCCGCCGACGTCGAGATCGACCGCGACCTCGGCGAGCGCGGCCGCGGCCTCGCGGTCGAGGGCCGCGGCGGACTCGAGGATCGCGGCGATCTGCGCGCGGATGTCGTCGGCGTCGGCGGAATCGGCGGGCATGACGGTGCCGTCCGGTCCGATCGCCAGCCCGAGCTCCGCTGCCCGGCTCGCGGTTTCGTCGAGCCTGCCGCGCAGCAGCCGGAGCCTCGGCGCGCAGTCCGAGGCGCACCGTCCCACCTTCCGATACGAATCCGCGTGGTCGGCAATGCGTTTACCGGTCCGCGCGATGTTCCCGGCGGCGGTGTCGGAGGCTGCTCCGATCCACACCTCGCCGAAGTCACCGGCCGCGCCGACGTCGACACCGACGTTCTCGATCCGCCCGGCGAACGCCCCGAGTGTGCCGCCGAACTTCTCGAGCGCGTCCGGATTCCATTGCTGCAGTTGCCGGATGTCCATCCGCTCTCACCCCCCGAAGCGCACAGTAGAGGAGGGCAACGACACCCGGCCCGCGACGAGCGTCGCGGGCCGGGTGCCTGTGGATGAATCGTGCGGTTGTGGAAAACCGTCCTTGCCGGACGATTACACGTCGGCGATGGCCTCCAGCGGAGGCGTCTTCGCGGCTCGGGCACCCGGCCACAGCGCGGCCAGGACACCGACGACACCGGATCCGATCAGCATGGCCAGCACCTGGATCCACGGAACGGTGATCTCACCGAGGCCCTGGTCGGCCAGGGTGCGAACGAAGCCCCACCCGAACACCAGGCCGAGCACCAGACCGATCACGGCGCCGAACACGGCAATGAGCAACGACTCGAGGTAGATGGTGCGGCGCACCTGGGCGCGCTGCATGCCGACCGCGCGCAGCATCCCGATCTCCCGTCGCCGTTCCACCACCGACAGCGCCAGGGTGTTGACGATGCCGAGGATCGCGATGACCACCGCCAGGGCCAGCAGCCCGTAGAGGACGGCGAGCAGCGTGTCGATCTGCGCCGCCTGCTGACCCTTGAACTGTTCGCGGTCGAGGACCTGCACCACGACGAACTGCTTGGTCGCGTCCTCGAGCCCGGTGCGGATCGTCTCCGGATCGCTGCCGTCGGCGGTGTTGAGCAGCACCACCATGGGGGCACGCGCGGCGGCCGGGACGAACCGGTCGAGCATCTCCGGCGACAGGACCCACAGCCCGACGACCTGGTTGTCCTCGTAGATGCCGGCGACCGTCGTCTCGACGGTGTCACCGTCCCGGTTGGTCATCGGCACCGTCGACCCCACCTGCAGGCCGTGCTTGTCCGCGGTGTCCGCCGAGACCAGCATCTCGTCGCCCGCGATTCGCTCGGTGCCGGCGGTCATGTCCAGGGACAGGACATTGTCGACCGGGCCGGACATGGCCGCGCCGAACTCGTCGTCGTCGCCGACCTTCGCCTGCACCCCGTACACGCCGACGGCTTCGGTCACCCCGGGAACACCCGCGGCCGCGGCCTCCGCGCCCGCCGGCACGCCCATCATCTGCGGGCCTGTGAGCATGAACTCGGACTTGACGCCGGTGTCGACGAGGGTGTTCACACTGGACTTGGCGGACGCACCGAACACGGCGATGACCGACACCAGCATCAGGCCGAGCGTCAGCGCGAACGCCGTCGCGGCGGTGCGCCGCGGGTTCCGCGCGGCATTGGTGCGTGCCAGGCGGCCGATCGCGCCGAACGGGCGGGCGAACACGGCGCCGAGCGCTCCGACGATCGGCTTCGACAGCGCCGGGGCGGCGAGCAGAACCGCGAGGATCAGCGCGAGGGCGCCGACGCCGACGGTCGCGGCGGCGCCGCCGCCGGTCCCCTGCGCACCGATCACGACGCCGACGACACCGGCGACGGCCGCGACCGCGCCGACGATCGTGCGCAGCCGCAGCGACTCGACGGTGGCCGTCGACTCCTCACGCATGGCAGCGACCGGCGGGACCTTCGTGGCCCGGCGGGCCGGGGCGTACGCGCTGACGACGGTGACGACGACACCGATCAGCAGCGCGATGATCACCGTGCGCGGCGCCAGCTGCAGCGGCCCCGACGGCAGCCCGATGTCCGCGGCGTTGAGGGCGGCGCGCAGCCCGTAGGCCAGGGCGACGCCGGCGGCGATGCCCAGGGCGCTGCCGACCAACCCGACGACGAGGGCCTCGAGGGTCACCGAGCGCCCAACCTGCTGACGGCTGGCGCCGATGGCGCGCAGCAGCGCCAGTTCGCGCAGCCGCTGCGCGACGATCATCGAGAAGGTGTTGTAGATGATGAACGTGCCGACCAGCAGGGCGATCGCGCCGAACGCGAGCAGGAAGTAGTTGAGGAAGCTCAGCGCCTGCTCGACGTCGGACTTGACGTCCTCGGTGACCTCGGCGCCGGTCTGCACCTTCAGATCGGGCAGGGCCGCGGCGACCTCGTCGCGCAGCTCGTCCGGTGACACACTGCCGTCGGAGGCGACGTCGACGTACTGCACGTGACGGCCGTCGGTGAACAGGTCGCGGGCCTGTTGCTCGGTGAACAGCGCGCCCACGTAGCCGCCGGTGTCGGTCTCGATGTCGTAGATGCCGCTCACGGTGACGGGCAGGATGCCGTGCGAGGCGGTGAGCACCTTCGTCGTGTCCCCGACCGCGAGATCGCCGCGGGTGGCGGCGCTCGCGTTCAGGGCGATCTGCCCGGCGGCGACCGGCGGGCCGCCGGCGACGAACGTCTCGGGGTCGCCGAGCGTGCGGTCCGGCGGCAGGTAGGCGGAACCCTCCGCGGGGGCTCCACCGGTCTGGATCGCGGCGCCCTCCGAGTCGAGGACGATGACGCCACCGCTGTACGCGGGCACCACGGTCTTGACGCCCGGAAGGGCCGCGATCACGTCGATGTCCTGGACCGGGACACCGCTGGCGCCCGACTGTTCGGTGCCGACACGCACGTCGACGCCCTTGGCGACGTCGGCGAAGATGCTGTCGAACGTGCGCTGCAGGGTGTCGGTGAACACGAACGACCCGGTGACGAACGCGGTGCCGAGCACCACGGACAGCACCGTCAGCAGCAGCCGCACCTTGTGCGCGGCGATGTTGCGCAAGGCAACTTTGGTGATGGGATTCGACATGTGTGACGTGTCCTCTATTCCGCCGCGTATTCGGCCGCGGACACCGTGGTGGTGGTGTCGAAGCGCTTCATGCGGTCGAGCACGGCGTCGGCGGTCGGATCGCGCAGTTCGTCGACGATGCTGCCGTCGGCGAGGAACACCACGCGGTCCGCGTAGCTCGCCGCGGTGGGGTCGTGGGTGACGATGACGACCGTCTGGCCGAACTCGTCGACGGACGCGCGCAGGATCGACAGGACCTCCCCCGACGACCGCGAGTCCAGGTTGCCGGTCGGCTCGTCACCGAAGATGATGTCGGGCCGGCCGGCGAGAGCGCGGGCGCAGGCCACGCGCTGCTGCTGACCACCGGACAGCTCGCCCGGGCGGTGATCCAGGCGCTCGCCGAGTCCGAGCCGGGACACGACGGTGTCGAGCCAGTCGCGGTCGACCTTGCGGCCGGCGATGTCGAGCGGCAGCGTGATGTTCTCGAGTGCGGTCAGGGTCGGCACCAGGTTGAACGCCTGGAACACGAACCCGATGCGGTCGCGTCGCAGCTGGGTCATCTGCTTGTCGGACAGCGAGGTCAGGTCGGTGTCGCCGATGAGCACCGACCCCGAGGTGGCGCTGTCGAGACCGGCGAGGCAGTGCATGAGCGTCGACTTGCCCGAGCCG
>NZ_JADZGH010000231.1:21254-34094 GCF_015865005.1 Rhodococcus sp. CX | reverse complement strand
CCCCCGCCGCGAAATCGGCGGTCACACCGGCGAGCGCGTGGACGGCGGTCTCCCCGGTTCCATAGATCTTCTTCAGGTTGATGGCGCGAGCGGCTGCGGCGCTGTGAGATGACATGCGCTCCATCTTCCCGGGTGTCCGGTTCGGGCACCATCGGGGACCACCCTGATCCTGGCCCTCGGGGGTGCCCGGGGTGGTCAGCCCCAGCGTGCCTGACCACCGTCGAGCGGGATCGTCGCGCCGGTGAGGTAGCGGGCATCGTCGCTCACGATCCACGCGACCGCGCGCCCGATGTCGTCCTCGCAGTCGCCGATGCGGCGCAGCGGAATGCTCGCGACGAACTCGGCGGCTTCCTCCGGCCGGTTCTCGGTCCACCACTTCAATCCGGGCGAGAGGGCGTGGGGGGCGATCGCGTTGACCCGGATGTTGTCCGGCCCCCACTCGGAGGCGGCGGTGCGGGTGAGCGCCCGCAGGGCTTCCTTGACGGACGCGTATCCGCCGTAGCCGCTGGTGTCCCACCGCACCGCGGCGGAGGTGACCATGTTGACGATGTTGCCGCCGCCGCGTTCCTTCATGATCGGGTGGACGGTCTGCATCGCGTGCAACGCGGCGATCGGGCCGGACGCGTAGGCCTTCGCCATCAGCCCGGGCGTGAGGTCGAGCAGCGGGCCGAGCGGGTTGAGGCTCGCGTTGTTGACGAGGACGTCGACTCCGCCGAACAGCTCGACGGTTCGTTCGACCGCGGCGGTGATCCGGGCGGTGTCCGCGATGTCGCACACGATCGGCTCGGCGACGCCGCCGAACGCGCGGATCTGCTCGACGGTGTCGACGAGCTTGGACTCGGTGCGACCGGTCACGGCGATCGAGGCACCCTCGCGGGCCAGAGCGAACGCCACCCCCTGTCCGACGCCCTGCCCGGCTCCGGTGATGAATGCGACCTTGCCCTCGAGTGTGCCCATGGACGACCTTTCCGTGCTCTCGCGCAGCGTGCCGTCGGGTATGCAAACAGATCCTGCCGCCTGCGGGCCGGGTTGTCCCGGTGATCGGTAACCGGGCCGGACCTGCACAGCTCCCGTCCGCGGCCATCGCTTAGGCTCGTGCACCGAGGCCGTACCACCCAAGTCGGCGCCCCACCGGGAGGAAACGATGACCGAGCACGACACGCACGACGGCCCGATCCGCCTCGACGGCGACATCGCCGTGGCCACCGAGGAACGGCAGCAGCTGATCGACCTGAGCATCCGTGCCCTGGCGGAGCTGCTCGGCAGCGCGCCCGAGACCGACGAGGACGGCGATATCGCGATCCCGGTCCACGGGTTCGGCGTGTACGTCACGGTGGCCGAGGACTCCCCGGAGCTGCACGTGTGGTCGTCGCTGCTGAGCGACATCGACAGCGGGGGCAACACGGCCGCGCTGGTCGCCGAGCTGTCCGAGGAGTGGCCGCGTCTGCGCTTCAGCTTCCAGCAGGGCCACCTGCTGGTGTCGACAATCCTCGACGCCGACCCGTTCGCGCCCCAGCACCTGGTGAACCTCATCGGCGAGATCCACGAGCTCACCCATGAGGTCGACGACGACTTCGCGGCCCGGTTCGGCGGCGTCCTCGACTGCGACGCCGACGACGACTCGTACGCCGGTGGATGCGGTGGCGGCGGCTGCGGCGAAGGATGCGCGTGCGGCCACGACAACGAACTCGGTGCGACCATCCCGGTCGGAGAACCCGAAGCGTAGGCAGGCTCCGGCGTTACGCTGGAGCCCATGCGGATAGGCGCACACGTCCGTCGGGACGACGATCCGACCGGTCAGGGTGAACGTCTCGGCGCGGACCTGGTGCAGGTCTTCCTCACCGACCCGCAGAAATGGGACACGCCCGGACCGCATCCGCGTGCCGAGCAGATCCTCGCGTCCGACATCGACGTGGTCGTGCACTCGCCGTACGTCATCAATGTCGCGAGCCTGAACAACCGGCTGCGGATGCCGTCGCGCAAGGCGGTCGCCGAGCACGCCGCGGCCGCCGCCGCGATCGGCGCGTTCGGCCTCGTCGTGCACGGCGGGCACGTCCGCGAGGGCGAGAACGTCGCGGCCGGGGTGGAGAACTGGCGGAAACTGTTCGAACGCCAGGAGGACAAGGGCGGCTTCGGGGTGCCGATCCTCGTGGAGAACACCGCGGGCGGGGACTTCGCGATGGCCCGCTACGTCGACGCGATCGGCCGGTTGTGGGATGCCATCGGCGACTACGGCGCCGGGTTCTGCCTCGACACCTGCCACGCGTGGGCGGCCGGTGAGGATCTCGTCGACGTCGTCGAGCGGGTGCGCGCCGTCACCGGACGTATCGATCTTGTGCACCTGAACAATTCGCGCGACGAATTCGATTCGGCCCGCGACCGGCACGCGAACCTCGCGGACGGGCAGATCGACCCCGCGCTGCTCGTCGAGGTCGCCACCGCGGCCGGCGCCCCCATCATCCTGGAAACACCCGAGGACGGAATGGCCGAGGACATCGCCTTTCTGAGGGAGAAACTGGGCTGACGCCCCGGTGTGCCTTTGTGGCGCCCCCAACCGCCACAAAGGCACACCGGGGCGTCAGCCCACGTCGCCGGTGAGATAGCGCTGCAGGGTCGGCCCGACGATCTCGACGACACGGTCGGCGGGCAGTGACGCGAGCGGTTCGACCCGCAGGATGTACCGCATCACCATGAGCCCGGCCATCTGCGAGGCGACCAGTTCGACGCGCAGCGGACCGGCGCCCGCCGGGTGGTCCACGCGGGGCACGATTTCATCGAAGACGATGTCCAACAGGAAGGTTCGCAGCAGACCCACATCGCCACCACCACCGATCACGGTGCGGAAGACGGCGATGATCGCGTCGCGGTGCGGGGAGTCCCACACGCCGAGCAGCGCCGTCGCCAACCGCGGGCCGATCTCGTCGACGGGCGCCGCGCGCACGGGCGCGAGGACGTCGTCGGGGTCGACGGGCAGCGCGATCGCCGCGACGAACAGCGCGTGTTTGTTGCCGAAGTAGTGGTGCACCAGCGCGGCGTCCACTTCGGCGCGGGCCGCGATCGCCCGGATGGTCGTCTTTCCGAAACCGTTGTCCGCAAACAACTCTCGTGCCGATTCGAGGATGCGGTCCCGGCTGCCGGAGTTGCCGGGACGCCGGCCCGGCCGCGTTGCGGTCACGGCGTCCGGCGGCGCAGGGTGGCCGCGGCCAACCACAATCCGACAAAGACGAATCCTGCGACCACGATCAGATCGCGCGCCATCACCGCGGTCACCCCGGGATGAGCGGCGACCTGCTGCAGGGCCTCGACGGCGTAGCTCAACGGAAGCACGTTGCTGATCCACTGCAGCACCACGGGCAGTTGATCCCGCGGCACCAGAAGCCCGCACAGCAGCAACTGGGGAATGACGAGCACCGGCATGAACTGCACGGCCTGGAATTCGGTGCGGGCGAACGCACTGCACAGCAACCCCAGGGAGACCCCGAGCACGGCGTCGAGCACCGCGATGAAGATGACCCACGCGACGCTGCCCGCCGCGGTCAGGCCGAGAAACCCGAACGTGATCAGGCACGCGAGCCCGGCCTGCACGGCGGCCGCGAGGGAGAACGCGCTGCCGTACCCGGCGAGCAGGTCGAATTTCGCGAGCGGCGTGGTGAGCAACCGCTCGAGGGTGCCCGACGAGCGCTCGCGTTGCATCGCGATGGACGTGACGAGGAACATCACCACGAACGGCAGGATCCCGAGCATCGTGATCGCGATCCGGTCGAACAGGGAGGGACCCACCGGCGGGGCGGGCACGTTCCGGTAAATGAAGTACAGCAGCGTCATCAGCAGGCTCGGAACGAGCACGAGCATCGCGACGGTGCGATGGTCGGCCCGCAACTGCCGCAGGATCCGCGTCGTCGTGGCGGCGTAGATGGTGACATTCACGACTGCGCTCCTTCCCGAGTCCTGATCAGCCGCAGAAAGGCGTCCTCGAGCCGCGATTCGCCGGTCTGCTCCCGGAGATCACCGGGAGTGAGCTTGCCGAGCAACCGCCCCTCGCGCAGCAGCAGCAACTGCGCGCAGCGGTCGGCCTCGTCCATCACGTGACTCGAAATCAGCAGGGTCACACCGCGATCGGCGAGCATGTGGAAGTGGTCCCACAGCTCGACGCGCAGCACCGGATCGAGCCCGACGGTCGGTTCGTCGAGCACGAGCAGTTCCGGGTCCCCGACCAACGCGCACGCCAGCGACACTCTGCCGAGCTGTCCGCCGGACAGATTTCCGGCGAGCTGCTTGGAATGGCTGCTCAGCCCGACGGCCGCGATCGTCTCGTCGACCACTGCGCCGGACCGTCCGTAGAGGGCGGCGAAATAGGCGACGTTCTTGGCGACGGTCAGATCGAGGTAGACGCTGGGGTCCTGGGTCACGTATCCGACGCGCCGGCGCAGGCTCGCCTCCCCCGCGGGCCGGTCCAGCACGGTGACCGTACCGGACTCGATGATCTGAGTGCCCACGATGCACCTCATCAGGGTGGTCTTGCCGCACCCGGAGGGGCCGAGAAGCCCGGTGACCGAGCCGCGGGGAATCGTGACGGTCACGTCCTCGAGTGCCCGGTGCGGGCCGCGACGGACGTTCAGATTGCGGATGTCGACGGCAGGAGTCGAGGTATCCATGGGATTCTCAATTCATCGATCGATGAAATCATCGTCTGTTGAATTGTCCGCCCGCTCACCCCGCGCCGTCAACCCCTGCCGCTCCGGTCAGGGCGTCAGCACCCAGCGACCGCGCACCCCGCTCTCGCCCGCCGACCGGTAGGCATCGGCGGCCCGGTCGAGCGGCACGACGGCGTGCACGCGGGCGGGCAATTCGCCGGTCGCCGTCCGGGCGAGCAGCTCGGCGAGACGAGCCCCCTCGGCCTGCACCGATACGGCGGCGACGGAGATTCCGCGTTCGGCGGCAGGCTCCCCTCCCGGCCGCACGCCGACGTAGCGCCCGCCGTCCCGAACCAGGCCGAGACCTTCGTCCTGCAGTCCCGCGCAGTCGGCCACCGCGTCCCAGCCGGGTTCGGCGGCGGTCGTGAACTCGGCGCCGAGGCCGCGGACGTACTCCTCGTCCGACGTTCTGGCCAGGCCGGTCACGTGCCAGCCGCGATCCCGGGCGAGCGACGTGACGTATCCGCCGACCGCGCCGGCCGCGCCGGTCACCAGCAACCTCCCACCGGCCGGCGCATCGCCGAGCAGGTCGACGATCTGTGCGGCGGCGAGGCCGTTGAGCGGCACTGTCGATGCCTCGACGAGGCCCAGGCCGTCGGGCACCAAGGCGAGGTCCACTGCGGGCACGAGGACGTACTCGGCGTGCGTCCCGACGGCCCGGTCGAAACCGGTCACCAATCCGGCAACCCGGGTGCCGACGGCCAGGTCGACATCGGGGCCGGTGGCGGCGACGGTTCCGGCGAAATCCCAGCCGATGCCGGTGTGTTCGGGTTGATCGATCAGTCCCCGTTCGTGGAACCATCCGGACGCGGTCGTGAGGTCGACGGGGTTGACGGAGGCCGCGGCAACCCGGACGCGAGCCTCGCCGGGGCCGGGTTCGGGGAGCGGGACCTCGACGACCTCGACGGCGTCGGGCGCGCCGGGCGTGCGGACGACGGCGGCGCGGTACGTGGTGGTGCGGAGTTCGGTGGCGCTCATGGCTACCTCCTCGTCGGAGAGTTCGCTTTCGTCTGGCACACACCACTTTCGTAGAGCTACTCTCTATTGGTAAGTAGGCACTCGAGAGTGCGTAACTTCCTTCGCTTACGGGGAGGAGCCGGCGATGGCAACGACGACCGCGGCCGACAAACGGGCACAGGCCAAGCTCGAATACGACGCGTACCTGGCCGCGTGCCCCAGCCGCCGACTGCTCGATCGGATCTCCGACAAGTGGGTCGCCCTGGTGCTCGCGGCCCTCGGGGACGAGACCGGCGCACCCCGTTCGCTGCGGTATTCGGAACTGTCCCGGCACCTCGCGGGAGTCAGCCAGAAGATGCTCACGCAGACGTTGCGCAACCTCGAGCGCGACGGTCTGGTCACGCGCACCATCACACCCACCGTGCCGGTGACCGTCACGTACGAACCGACCGCTCTCGGCCTGTCGCTCCACGCGCTGATGAAGCAGGTGAAGGTATGGGCGGAAGCGAACATGGACGAAGTGCTCACCAATCGTGAGCAGTACGACGCACGGGCGGCGGCCTCGCCAATCACCGATTCCCATGGATCACAGCCGTAACATCGATCCCATGAACCACCGCCGCGTCGCCGTCGTCGCCGTTGCCGCTGTCGCGGCCCTGACCCTGGCCGGGTGCGCCGATTCGCAGAGCCCCGCGCCGCCGGCGTCGGCCGGCACGATCCCCACCACCACCGCACCCGCGGCGGCGAAGAACCTCCCCGTCGACGCGGCCGCCAAGTCGGCGCCGGCAGCGCCCGGTTCGAAGCTGACGGTCACCGACATCCGCACCGGCACCCACGACGGCTTCGATCGCGTGGTCTACGAACTCGGCGGCAGCGGCACACCGGGCTGGCGCGTCGCTTACGTCGACCGTGCCGTGCAGGACGGCAGCGGAAACGAGGTCGCGGTCGCGGGCGGAGCGATCCTGCAGGTTCTCATCGACGGTTCCGCCTACCCGTTCGACAGCGGCGTGGAGCAGTACGCCGGCCCGCAACCGGTGCTCGCGGCGCCCGGCGGCTCGGTCGTCGAGGTCAACGGCGCAGGTGTGTTCGAGGGCGTCACCCAGTCGTTCATCGGGATCAAGGATCCCGACACGCCGTTCTCGGTGTACTCCCTGACCGGCCCGACCCGCCTCGTGATCGACGTGGCGCGCCCGTAGGGCACTCATCCCGAACGGGCGTTCCAGACAGCGTCGACCTCGGTCAATACCGCATCACGTGCAGGATCGCGCCGGCGGTCCACATCGCGAGAATCGCCAGCGGGAGCGTCGCCATCGACACGACCAACCCCGCACCGAGATGGCGCACACGGCCAGAGAAGAGACAACAGACGAGGCCGGACACGAATGGCAACGCCAGGGCGGTCCAGCCGAATTCACGTGGGACCCAGAACGGTACGGTCGCCTGGACCACGATCCCGGCAACCACACCGATCAGACTCGCCGGGCCGAACACTCGTCCGGGCGCAATCCGGGTCTCGTCGGCTACCACTACCGCACCACCAGAATCACACCGCCGTAGATCGCAACCAGCGATCCCACCGCGACCCCCAGCGCGACCCCGGCGCGGATCCGCGACGTGGTCCGCAGCAGCACCGCCGAGGCGAGCGGTGTCAGAATCGCCGCGAGAACCACCAACGCCACAAGTAGTTGGGGCTCATTCGTGTCGTCCATCCCGAACGCCTCGAAAACGAATATGGCAATCGCGAACGTGAACGCGAGCGAGATCGGTACCATCACAGTCGCTGATCCCCAGAACAGCCCGTCGGTAGCCACGCGGGGCTTCAGTTCCTGTCCAGTCACATTCAGCTGCCTCACGACCGTCCTCCGTGCGCCCACGCGAGGTTCACTTCTTGGAGCGCCATGGGCTGCACGCCATCGAAACGTTCTGTGGCCGAGGAGTAGTCGCCCAGAGTGTGATCGAACGGTAGGTTGCCGAGCGGGCCCCACTTCGAGCCGCTGTCAGCCGGGTCGATATAGATCTGTTGCGTACTGCCGGATACTGAATCCTGATAGATCTCCAAAGACGGATAGTTCCCGATCTGCGCGGCAACACCGACCCTCTCCGGACCAGGAGCGAGAACTATGTCCCCTTTCACGGAATGAAATGTCGTCAGTGCCTCCGAATCGAGAGGCGGCAGTGCATTCGTCGCCTCGTACACAAGTCGTACCGACCCGTCCGAGAGCTGCTGTACGTTCACCGCAGGAGCACCGACTTCCACTTCGCCTGTCACCCCGACGGACGGATTCTGACGCGCAATCACGACGCCGTTCTCGTAGTCCACGTACAGCGAAACCCTCGTTCGTTCCGGATCGAACGTCGGATCCTCGTCTCGATCATCACCGAGATCGTTGTGAATGAAGTTGACAACTTCACCAGCCGGAATAAAGAGACCCATTCGGACGATCCCCTGCCCCGGGACCGGTTCGATACGGCCGACCACCACTTCGGCGCGCACGCCCTGGTTCTTGTCCAGATAACTTGTGGTGTCGAGAGCCATCGCGGTACGCCAATCGACCGCGGTCGCCGGGCGTCGTCCGAACATCGTGTCGAATGCGATCGAGGCAGCGGTCAATCGTCCCGGAGTCGAGACAGCAGACTCCCGCAACTCCGGGGGCACGCCCTGCGGGCTGTTCGACGACAGTTCACCGGCGAGCGCCTCCAACGCAGCCGCAAGACTTCCGTCGATCGCCCGGATCCCTTCGACGGCATTCCGAATCCGTTCTGCGAAGTAGTCTGCGAGTTCGTCCTGGCGAGCCCTGAGTTCATCGTCGGCCGCAGGCCTCGGGGTCAGCGCCCAATCTTCACCGACGATGAACAATTCCTCCGCCTCAGCCACCACTGCTCGCAGGAACTCCAGCATCGATTCGAGTTCACGGGCACTTCCGTCGTAGGCGTCGACGATCGCCTGCACCGTTCCCGCAAGGCGTCGAACCTCGTCGTACTCGTCGTCTGCTCGGTGCGCTGCCGCATCGAAGGCGATTCCGGTCCATTCCGGAGCCATTCCACGAACGTCGTTGCGCATGGTTCCGGCCACGTCGACGATCGATCGGCAAATCCCGTCCAGGTTCGAGGCCGTCACGTCAGGTCCGACGATTTCCACAGCTCGATCTGAGACCGGCTCGGGGTCACGGGAGGTCCCCCATGGTAGCGAGTTGCGCCGCGAATACGCCCTCGGCGACCTGGTAATCCCCGGCCGATCCTCTCGCGAGACCCGACATGTACGCGATCCGATCTGCCGCGGCAACGGTCGCGGCATTCAGCGCCTGAACTACCGCGACGCTGACCTGCGCGGTACGACTTCCGGGGAATCGCACAACCGAGTCCCCACGCCCGAGGCCCTCCGAAAGCTCCTCGATCGCTTCCGTCGCCGAATCGAGCAATCCGGACAATCGCCGGAGCTCTTCCGGATTCACCCGGAGGAGGTCGACTGCGCTTGGCGGCCCTGGGTCACCTGCGCCCGGAGACGAGCCGCCCGACTCGCCCAGCATTGCTTCCATGTAGTCGTCGACGAATACAGCAGACTCGCTCGGGACAGCACTGGTCACGTTTCGAAATTCCCCCCGCTCAGTGGACGACGCGCTCGCGTCCTTCCGGCTCCCCCTCCGGCCGGGTGAGAGTATCACCGTCACGAGGCGCGCAAGCGACACGCTGTGGGGCAGGTGTGTCGCCGACTACCCTTGACCTCGAGCCTGCTCGAGGTTCTACGGTCGGGGCTACGAGAGAGGGAGGCTCCGCGAGATGAGCATGGAAATCACCGCGTGGAACGCGATGTACAACGCGATGCACGCACACAACGACCGTCGGCCGTTCTCACGTGAAAGCCTGCGCCGGATCGGCGCGTTCGCCCGTCCGCATCGCCGCAACATCTTGTTCTACCTGGTGCTCAGCGTCGTGATCGCGGCGCTCGGTGTGGCGACACCGGTGCTGGCAGGCCGGGTGGTCAACGCCATCGTCGATCACGCCGCACTGTCCGTGGTCCTCGGGTTGGCGGTGCTCATCGCCGGCATCGCGATCGTCGAGGCCGGGCTCGCGATCGCGAATCGCTGGTTGTCGGCGAGCATCGGCGAGGACCTGATCCTGGATCTGCGCACCACCGTGTTCGATCACGTCCAGCGCATGCCCATCGCGTTCTTCACCCGCACCCGCACCGGTGCGCTGGTCAGTCGGCTGAACAACGACGTCATCGGCGCGCAGCGCGCCTTCAGCGACACCCTCTCCGGTGTCGTCGGCAACATCGTCACACTCGTCATCACGCTCGTCGTGATGATCGGAATCTCGTGGCAGATCACGCTTCTCGCACTGCTGTTGTTGCCGATCTTCGTGATTCCCGCGCGGCACATGGGAACTCGCCTCGCCCGATTGAGTCGTGAAGCCGCGAACCACAATTCGGTGATGAGCACCCAGATGACCGAACGGTTCTCCGCCCCTGGCGCCACGCTCGTCAAGCTGTTCGGCCGGCCGGACCACGAATCCGCCGAGTTCGCGATCCGGGCTCGACGCGTCCGCGACATCGGAGTCCGCACGGCGATGCTGCAGTCCGTCTTCGTCACCGCACTGACCCTCGTCTCGGCTCTGGCGCTCGCGCTCGTCTACGGCCTCGGCGGCTTCTACGCTCTGCGCGGCCAGCTCGACGCCGGCTCGGTGGTGGCGATGGCGATGCTGCTGACCCGCCTGTACTCGCCGCTCACAGCCCTGGCCAGCGCCCGGATGGATGTCATGAGCGCGATGGTCAGCTTCGAGCGGGTCTTCGAGGTGCTCGACCTGAAGCCGTTGATCGTCGAGGCCCCCGGCGCGCGCGACGTGCCGCCGGGACCGGTGTCGGTGGAACTGCGCAACGTGAGCTTCGCCTACCCCTCCGCCGACAAGGTGTCGCTGGCGTCGCTCGAGGAGGTCGCGGTCCTGGACACCCGCGGCGGCGAAACCGTGCTGCACGACATCGATTTCCGGGTCGAACCGGGACAGATGGTGGCGCTGGTCGGCTCGTCCGGTGCCGGAAAATCCACCGTGGCGCAGCTGATTCCGCGTCTGTACGACGTGGATTCCGGACAGGTGCTACTGAACGGCATCGACGTGCGGGAGCTGACGGCCTCGTCGATCCGTGCCACGGTCGGCCTGGTCACCCAGGACGGGCACCTGTTCCACGAGTCGGTGCGGCAGAATCTGCTGCTGGCCCGGCCGACGGCCACCGAGGACGAGCTGTGGGACGCGCTGCGCCGAGCCCGCCTGCACGATCTGATCGCCTCGTTGCCGGACGGACTGGACACCGTCGTCGGCGAACGCGGCTACCGGCTCTCCGGCGGTGAACGCCAGCGGCTGACGATCGCGCGGCTGTTGCTCGCACACCCGCGCGTCGTGATCCTCGACGAGGCCACCGCGCACCTGGATTCGACCTCGGAGGCCGCGGTGCAGGAGGCGCTGACCGAAGCACTGGCCGGCCGGACCTCGGTGGTCATCGCGCACCGGCTGTCGACGATCCGGGCCGCCGATCAGATCCTGGTCGTGGAGGGCGGGCGCATCGTCGAACGGGGTACGCACACCGAGCTGCTCGCGGCCGGCGGCCGTTACGAGCAGCTGTATCGCACCCAGTTTGCCGATTCCGGAAAGTATTCGTCCGCGTTCGCCCCGATACTCGAAGCATGAGCATCCCCACCGAATCCGAGCTGCTGCTCGAGATCCTCGGCAACCAGCACGACGCGTTCCGCAACGCGGTCTCCGGGCTCACCGAGGAACAGGCACGCTCGGTGCCGAGCGCGTCGTCGATGAGCCTGGCGTCGCTGCTCGCGCACGTCGTCGACGGCGAGGTCGCCGCCGCCGACCGTATCGCCGGAACCAACAGCCGCCCCGACGACCCGGTCGAGGCATGGACGTCGGGCTGGCTCGTCGGCGACGACGAGACCGTCGCCGACCAGATCGCGAAGCTCGATGCGGCCGCGGCCCGGCTCGCCCAGCTGGTCCGCGACGAACCGGATCTCGACCGCGTCGTCGACATTCCCGACGACGTGGCCCGCTACCTGGGTCAGGGGGTGCCGTTCACGGTGCGGTTCCTGCTGCTGCACCAGATCGAGGAGTGGGCGCGGCACGCAGGCCACGCCGACATCATCCGCGAGTCGATCGACGGTGCCACGGCCGACGTCCTCGCCGGTCACGCCTGGTAGGGACATGAAAATCGATGCGGCCGGCGCCGCGCAGAACACGCCTCTCGAACGAGTGGCCCGGGTGGGTCAGGCGACCAGCGGCGTCGTCCACGCGCTGATCGGATACATCGTCGTGCGACTTGCCATGGGCGAGTCCGGTGCCGCCGACCAGTCCGGTGCGCTGGCCACGATGGCCGCGGCGCCCGGAGGCACCGCCGTCCTGTGGGTCACCGCGGTGACGCTCGCGGCCCTCGCACTGTGGCGGCTGACCGAAGCGTTGATGGGTAAACGGTCCGATCTCGAGGAACCGTCGACGCTGGACCGGTTCAAGTCCGCGGGCGTCGCGATCGCGTATGCGGCGCTCGCGTTCACCGCCCTGCAGTTCGCGCTGGGAAGCGGACGGTCCAGCAGCGAGCAGAGCGTCGGGCTGAGCGCACGATTGATGCAATCCGGCGCCGGCAAGACGGTGCTCGTCGTCGCCGGGCTCATTGCCGTGGGGATCGGCGGATACCACGTGTACAAGGGCATGAGCCGGAACTTCCTCGACGACCTGCACCGTCCGGTGCCGGGCGTCGCGACGGTGCTCGGCGTCGTCGGTTACACCGCGAAGGGACTGGCGATCGCAGGCGCGGGAATCCTGGTCGTCATCGCGACCTTCACGTCCGACCCGGCCAAGGCGACCGGGCTGGACGGTGCCCTGAAGACGCTGGGCACCGCCCCGTTCGGACAGGTCCTTCTGTGGGCGGCCGGACTGGGCATCGTCGTCTACGGTGCCTACTGCTTCGTCCTGGCGCGCTACGGAAGGATGTGACCGGACCGGACCGTCACAACTCGACCGGACCGGACCGTCACAACTCGACCGGATCGGACCGTCACAACTCGACCGGATCGGTCAGTCGCGACCGCGGAATCCGCCGCCGCGGCTGCCGTGGCCGTGACCGCCACGGTCGCCGCGGTGCGAGAAGCCGCCGCGATCCTTGTCGCGGTCCTTGAAGTCACGGTCCTTGAAGTCGCCG
>NZ_JADZGH010000231.1:4217-21244 GCF_015865005.1 Rhodococcus sp. CX | reverse complement strand
TTGCGGCCGCCGCGCTCGCCCCAGTCCTTCTTACCGCCGTACTCGCGGCGCTCACCGCCGCGGCGGTCACCGCGGTCGTCACGGGCCCGGTACGAGCCCGGCCGTCCCGACGGGGCGCCGGTATCGGGCTGCAACTGGATGAGCACCCCGGAGATCCGGGTCGCACGCAGCGCCTCGAGGGTCTGCGCCGACAGGTCCTTGGGCAGCTCGACGAGGCTGTGATCGGCCCGGATGCTGATGTGCCCGAAGTCGCTGCGACGCAGGCCGCCCTCGTTGGCGATGGCACCGACGATCGCGCCGGGCTGCACCCGGTGCCGCTTGCCGACGGCGATCCGGTAGGTGATCAGTTCCTGGCCGTCACGGCCGACGCGGGAGGCTCCGTCGTCGTCGAACCGGCGCGGCGGACGCGGTTCGCGCTCGCGGCGCTGCGGGGCGATCGGCTCGGGCTCGGACTCCATGAGGAAGGACTCGCCGTCGCGCGAGAGCACGGCGAGAGCGGCCGCGATGTCGGCGAGCGGAACGTCGTGCTCCCGCTCGTAGTCCTCGATGAACGTGCGGAACAACTGCAGGTGGTCCGACGCGAGCGCCTCGGTGATGCCGTCGTTGAACTTGGCGACCCGCTGCGCGTTCACGTCCTCGACGGTGGGCAGCTGGATCTCGGCGAGCGGCTGACGCGTGGCCCGCTCGATGGCCTTGAGCAGGTGCCGCTCGCGGGGAGCGACGAACAGCAGCGCGTCGCCGCTGCGGCCGGCGCGGCCGGTGCGGCCGATCCGGTGCACGTACGACTCGGTGTCGTGCGGGATGTCGTAGTTCACGACGTGGCTGATGCGGTCGACGTCGAGGCCGCGCGCGGCGACGTCGGTCGCGACGAGGATGTCGAGGGCACCGCTCTTGAGCTGGCCGATCGTGCGCTCACGCTGGGCCTGCACGATGTCGCCGTTGATCGCGGCGGCGGAGAAGCCGCGGGCACGCAGCCGCTCGGCGAGGTCCTCGGTGGCCTGCTTGGTCCGGACGAAGATGATCATCGCCTCGAACGACTCGACCTCGAGGATGCGGGTCAGTGCGTCGAGCTTGCGCTGGTGCGACACCAGCACCCAGCGCTGGGAGATGTTGGAGGAGGTCGTGGTCTTCGACTTGACCGTGATCTCTTCGGGGTCGTTGAGGTACTGCTTCGACAGCCGGCGGATCGCGCCGGGCATGGTCGCCGAGAACAGGGCGACCTGCTTGGTGTCGGGGGTGTCGGCGAGGATGCGCTCGACGTCCTCCTGGAAGCCCATCGTGAGCATCTCGTCGGCCTCGTCGAGGACGAGGAATTCCAGCTCCGAGATGTCGAGGGTGCCCTTGGAAAGGTGATCGATCACACGTCCGGGGGTGCCGACGATGACCTGGGCGCCGCGACGCAGTCCGGACAGCTGCACGCCGTACGCCTGGCCACCGTAGATGGGCAGCACGTGCAGCCCGGGGATGTGCGCCGAATACTTGCCGAAAGCCTCTGCGACCTGCAGCGCAAGCTCACGGGTGGGCGCCAGGATCAGCGCCTGGGGCCGCTTCTTCGCGGTGTCGATGCGGGAGAGGATCGGCACCGCGAACGCGGCGGTCTTGCCGGTGCCGGTCTGAGCGAGACCGACGACGTCCCGTCCCTCCAGCAGTGGTGGGATGGTCGCCGCCTGGATCGGCGACGGGGACTCGTAGCCCACGTCCGAAAGCGCTTGCAGCACACGGGCATCGATGTCGAGATCGGCGAACGTGGGGGTGGCGTTTTCGGCGTCGGGGTCTTGCACAATATCACTCATTTGACCTGCAGTTTATCGGATGAGCGTGGATGAGCCCGCATCGTCGGTGCCACAGATGCCCCGGTGACCTGGGTCCCACCGCCTGCGTACTCCCGGTATGTGCGTTGGCACACTGGACGGGTTCTCGTTGCGTAACCGAAAGGACGACCCCGGTGTCGGAGCCCGTCAACATCCCCACCCATTGGTACAACATCGTCGGTGACCTGCCCGTCGCTCCGCCGCCGCACCTGCACCCCGGCACCAAGGAACCGATCACCGCGGACGACCTCGCCCCGCTGTTCGCGAAGGGCCTGATCGAGCAGGAACTGTCCACCGAGACGGACATCGAGATCCCCGAACCGGTCCGCGAGGTGTACCGCAACTACCGCACCACCCCGCTGATCAGGGCGCACGCGTTCGAGAAGGCTCTCGGCACCCCGGCCCACATCTACGTCAAGTACGAGGGCGTGAGCCCGGTCGGCAGCCACAAGGTCAACTCCGCGGTCGCGCAGGCGTACTACAACTCGATCGACGGCGTCACCCGGCTCACCACCGAGACCGGCGCCGGCCAGTGGGGTTCGGCCCTGTCCTTCGCGTGCGCGAAGTTCGGCATCGGCCTCGAGGTCTGGCAGGTGCGCGCGTCGTACGACTCCAAGCCGTACCGCCGGTTCCTCATCGAGACCTACGGCGGCACCGTGCACGCGAGCCCGTCCGAGCTCACCGACGCCGGGCGTCAGGTCCTGGCCGACCACCCGGACACCCCGGGATCCCTCGGCATCGCCGTGTCGGAGGCCGTCGAGGTCGCGGTGAAGGACCCGGCTGCCCGCTACACCCTCGGCAGCGTGCTCAACCACGTCGTGCTGCACCAGACGGTGATCGGCCTCGAGGCCGTCGCGCAGCTCCGCGCGGCCGGTGAGGAGAACGCCGACGTCGTGTTCGGTTGCGCGGGCGGTGGCTCGAACCTCGCCGGTCTGGCGTTCCCGTTCATCCGCGAGGTGCT
Organism: Rhodococcus sp. CX; assembly: GCF_015865005.1. Taxonomy (NCBI): domain Bacteria; kingdom Bacillati; phylum Actinomycetota; class Actinomycetes; order Mycobacteriales; family Nocardiaceae; genus Rhodococcus; species Rhodococcus sp. CX. The sequence continues at coordinate 18,472 of NZ_JADZGH010000231.1, read as the reverse complement.
GCACGAGCGCGCCTCGACGCGGATCGTGGCCGTCGAACCGGCCGCGTGCCCGTCCATCACGCAGGGCGAGTACCGCTACGACCACGGCGACATCGCGGGCCTGACGCCGCTACTGAAGATGCACACCCTCGGTCAGGACTTCATCCCCGATCCGATCCACGCCGGCGGCCTGCGCTACCACGGCATGGCGCCGCTGCTCAGCCACACCGTCGAGCTCGGGTACGTCGAGGGCAAGGCCGTCCCCCAGACCGAGGCGTTCGCCGCGGCGGTGCAGTTCGCGCGCACCGAGGGCATCGTGCCGGCACCCGAGTCGGCGCACGCGATCGCCGCGGCCGCCGAGTACGCGAAGGGCCTGACCGAACCCGAGGTCATCGTGATCGGACTGTCCGGGCACGGACAGCTCGACCTGCCCGCTTACCACTCGTACCTGTCGGGCGAACTGGTCTAGAAGGCGGGTCCGCTACTGCCGCAGACGAGGAAGACGGCCGCGCGATGCCGGTTGCGCGCGGCTGTCTTTCGGGTCCGTGGATGGGGACGACAGGGCCGTCGACCGGGTCATACTGGAGTCGTGCGCTATGCCAGCCGCGAGGAAGCCGGGCGGCGACTCGCCCGCTCGGTCGGGCACCTGCGCGACGCGAAACCGGTGATCCTGGCCCTGCCGCGCGGCGGGATCCCCGTCGCGCGGGAGGTGGCCCGGGAACTCGACGCCCCGCTCGACGTGCTCGTCGTCCGGAAACTCGGCGTGCCCTGGCAACCCGAACTCGCGATGGGCGCGATCGCCGAGGGCGGCGCCCGCATCCTCAACGAGGAAGTCCTGCGGCGCGGCCGGATCGGCGAGGACTCCCTGGCCCGGGTGGAATACCGCGAACGCGCCGAACTGGAGCGGCGGGCCCGCCTGTTGCGCGGCGACCGCGCCCGCATCCCGATCGCGGGCCGCACGGTCGTGCTCGTCGACGACGGCCTGGCCACCGGAGCAACGGCTGCAGCGGCATGCCTGGCCGCCCGCGCCGAAGGTGCCGAGCGGGTCGTCGTGGCGATTCCCGTCGCCTCTCCGGAGGCGGTTCGACGGATACGGACGGTCGCGGACGAGGTGGTCTGCCCGGAGCAGCCGACCGATCAGGACAGTGTCGGTGCGGCCTACGAAGATTTTCACCAATTGACCGATTCGGAAGCGACCGAGCTGCTGAAACCCCAGTGACCTGCGTCATTGACTACCGGCGAGTAACCCCCGGTACCCGAAGTAACACAAATCACTCCTCCACGACCCGCGAAAACAGTGCATAACGGGCAGCTCGACAGGTGCAAAACGCCCTAACCTGTGATGCAATGCACATCCCAAGGTAAAACGATGGAGGGGTCAGCAGTGAGTGAGATTTCCGTGCCGCAGTCGTTCTCGATTCCCGAGGACGCATCGATGGCGGATTCCGTCTTCCGGCACGAAAAGGAGTCGCCCGACTTCGTGCCGTTCGAGCGCCTGGTCGACGGCACGTGGACCAAGGTCACCGCGAAGGAGTTCGCCGCGCAGGTCCGCGCCGTCGCCAAGGGCCTGATCGCCTCCGGTATCGAGCTCGGCGACCGCGTCGCAATCCTGTCGTCGACCCGCTACGAGTGGGTTCTCCTCGACTACGCGATCTGGACGGCCGGGGGGGCCACCGTCGCGATCTACGAGACCTCGTCCGCCGACCAGTCCCAGTGGATCCTCGAGGACTCCGGGACGTCGCTGCTCATCGTCGAGAACGACGAGCTCGCCGCGGTCGTCAAGGAGGTCGCCGAGGGGGCGCCGACCGTCCGCGAGGTCCTGCGCATCGCCCCCGGCGACGGCGCCAAGGGTGCGGTCGAGGAACTGATCGCCCGCGGCACCGCGATCACCGACGAACAGGTCGAGGAGCGCCGCAAGTCGGTCACCGCCGAGTCCGCGGCCACGCTCATCTACACCTCCGGCACCACGGGCCGCCCGAAGGGCGTGCAGCTCAAGCACCGCAACCTGTACGCCGAGTCGGCCGCCGCGGCGATCCAGCTGCCGGATGCGATGGTGCCGGGCAACCGCACCCTGCTGTTCCTGCCGCTCGCGCACGTGTTCGCCCGGCTCATCTCGTTCGCGGCGTTCGACAGCAAGGTCACCGTCGCGCACACCTCGGACCTGACCACGCTGCTCGACCAGTTCGCCGTGTTCAAGCCGAACTTCATCCTCTCCGTGCCCCGCGTGTTCGAGAAGGTGTACAACTCCGCGAAGCAGAAGGCCTACGACGGCGGCAAGGGCAAGATCTTCGAGAAGGCCTCCGACACCGCCATCGAATACAGCCAGGCGCTCGAGACCGGCGGTCCGGGTCTCGGACTCAAGCTCAAGCACGCCCTGTTCGACAAGCTCGTCTACGGCAAGCTGCGCGCCGCGCTCGGCGGCCAGGCCACGTCCGCGGTGTCCGGTGGTGCCGCGCTCGGTGCCCGCCTCGGCCACTTCTTCCGCGGCGTCGGCATCAACGTCCTCGAAGGCTACGGCCTGACCGAGACCACCGGCGGCATCATCATGAACACGCCGGGCAACCAGAAGGTGGGCACGGTCGGCCGCCCGTTCAACGGCCACGCCGCGAAGATCGCCGAGGACGGCGAGCTGCTGCTCAAGGGCCCCGTCGTGTTCGAGGGCTACTGGCAGAACGACAAGGCCACCGAGGAAGCCATCCGCGACGGCTGGTTCCACACCGGCGACATCGGCACCCTCGACGCCGACGGCTTCATCTCGATCACCGGCCGCAAGAAGGAACTCATCGTCACCGCGGGCGGCAAGAACGTCGCCCCGGCCGTCCTCGAGGACTCGCTGCGGGCACACCCGCTGATCAGCCAGGTCATCGTCGTCGGCGACGGCAAGCCGTTCATCGGCGCGCTCATCACCCTCGACCCCGAGGCGCTCCCCGGCTGGAAGGAACGCAACAACGTTCCGGCCGACGCCACCGTGGCCGACCTGATCAAGAACCCGGATCTGATCGCCGAGATCGACGCCGCGGTCGCCGAGACCAACAAGAAGGTCTCCAAGGCCGAGGCGATCAAGAAGTACCGCATCCTCGACGTGGACTTCAGCGTCGAATCCGGTGAGCTGACCCCGACGCTCAAGCTCAAGCGCAACATCATCCACGAGGTGCACGGCGCCGAGATCGCCGCGATCTACGGCTGATCGCCCTCGTCCGGTCCTGAGCGGATGTGCTTCCCCTCCACGGGAGGCACATCCGCTCATCGGCGTTCCGGGCCCGTCACCGCGAGCACGAACTCCGCGACGTCGCGTGTCACCGTGCGGTGCACCGGCTCGTGCAGCAGGTCGTGCCCGGCGTCCGGGTACTCGCGCAGCTCGAGCCCCGGCACGGTGGCGGCCCAGTCGCGGACCGGGTCGATCGGAGCGAGCCGATCGTCGACGCCGTGCACCGCCAGCGTCGGCAGGCCCGCGGACCTCAGGACCTCCGCGGTCGCGGGAACGGTCGCGGTGCGCGGCGTCCCGCACAGCACCACACCGCGGAACCGGGGCGCCTCGGTGCGCAACAGCGCCAGGACCGTCGCGGCACCCAGCGAATGTCCCATCACCACCAGCGGCAGTTCGTCCTGCTCGGCGAGACCGGTGATCTCGGCGAGATCGGCCGCGTGCGCGGCGACGTCCCCCGGCTCCCCCGGCTGTCCCTCCGACAGTCCGTGGCCGGCCAGGTCGAGGCCCCACAGCCCGATGCGGTCGGCGGCCAGACCGGCGGCGAACCGGTGGTAGTGACCGCTGTGCTGACCCATCCCGTGCGCGAAGACGACGGCGGCGTCGGCCGCGTCGGTGTTCCAGGATCGGTAGTGGAGTCGGCCCGTGGCCCCGGCGATGAACGGCATTGCCTCATTCTCGGTCCTGCCCCTCGTGCGTGTTTTCGGTAGCCCCCGCTACCGGAAACGCGCACGGGCACGAGAGGTCACCAGCAGTGGCCCTCACCGCGGTAGGTCGGGACGGTGTGGCGTGAGCCGTCCTCGTCGACGAGGTGCAGGTGTGTGAACCGTTCGCACAGCTCGCCCGCCTTGGCGTGCCGGAGCCAGACGCGACCGCCGATCGGGATGTCCGACGCGGCGCGCCCGGTGACCGGCGTCTGCACCTCCCCCGCCCCCTCGTTGCGCAGCAGCCGCAGGCCCGCCGGGGCCGGCTTGCGCACCGCGGGGAGCGCGAAGAACAGCGCGGGATGCGGCGTGAAGGCACGGTAGCGGTCGAACAGGGTCGGCACGTACAACCCGGATCCGGCGGTCACCTCGGTGACAACCGGATCCGCGGAACTCACTTCGAGCGAGCCGGTGCCGCCGCTGTTGACGATCTCGAGGTCGCCGACCGTGGCCCGGAGGGCGTCGACGACGATGCGACGGCGGGTCGCGAGTTCCTGCGCCGACGCCCGCTTGACCAGCCGCACGGGCAGCGACGAATCGGGCAGGCCGGCGATCTGGGCCTCGTAGAACATGACCCCGACGACGGAGAATCCGGCGGTGGTCGCGCACCGGGCGAGTTGCGCGGCGTCGTCCGGACCGCGCAGCGGGGAGCGGCGCACCCCCAGGTGCACGGGGCCGATGCGCAGCGACGCGTCGATGTCGAGGCACACCCGCGGGCGCACCCGGCCGCTGCCGAACGCGTCGCGCGCGAGCCCGAGCTGGGCGGTGGAGTCGATCATCAGGGTGATCGCGTCGAGCGCCTCGGGTCGCGAGGCCAGTTCGGCGAGCGCACCGCGATCGACCGTCGGATAGCCGAGCAGTACGTCGCGTGCACCGCGCTCGACCAGCCACAGCGCTTCGCGCAGCGAATACGCCATGATGCCCCGGAAGGCGCCGTTCGAGCCGGTCAGGTCGGCACCCAGGACCTCCTCGAGAATCGCGCGGCAGCGGACCGATTTGCTCGCAACCCGCACAGGCGTACCGCCTGCGCGCCGGATCAGGTCGGCTGCGTTGCGGCGCACGGTGCCCAGGTCGGCGGCGGCGAAGGGCGGATCGAGGTCGGCGGTCGCGGTGTCGAGCCGGTCGAGGGGCGAAGTCACGGCGGGTCCAATCGTCGAGGCAGGGACGGGCAAGCGTCGGGGAACAAGTCGAACACCGGAATGGACGCTTGTCCAGTTCCTTGCTCGCCGGACGGGGCGTTCATCCCGAGCGGTGTTCGTTCAGGACTTCTCGGTCGCACGGGAGGCGATGATCCCGGCCATGTCGTCGAGTTCGGCGACGATGAACTCGCCGTTGCGATCGACGAGCCAGCGCAGCACCAGGCCGTCGATCATCGCCAGCGCCATCCGGGCGATGTCCTCGATCGGTTCGGTCCACGTCGTCCCGGTGCGTTCGGCGCAGTCGGAGAGGAACCGGCACGCCTCGACGTCCATGATCCGGTACTGCTCGGCGGCGATCCGGCCGCCGGGCTCGGAGTCCGAGGCCCGCTGCCGCAGCGAATAGGTGGTGATCTCGTAGGTGAGGATCTGGCGGTTCGCGGTCGCCTCGATCATCGGCCACATCGCGTTGAGCCCCGCGTACAGGAGTTGCCGGAGCCCGCGTATCCCCTGCGGATCCGGGCCGTCGTGCGGCAGATCGAACGCGACGTGCAGAGTCTCGCTGAGCTGGCGGATGAGGGTTTCTCCCATCGCGACGACGAGCGCTTCCTTGCTCTCGAAGCAGTAGTGCACCACGCCGAGGGACACACCGGCGTTCTCCGCGACCGCCCGCACCGTGACCGCGCCGACTCCCCCGCGCTCCGCGAGATCGAGTGCGGATTCGATCAGCTGGGCGCGACGCTCGTCTGCGGGCATCCGGTTCAGCATTCCCCGATCGTAGAGGCTCGGGGCCGGCTCCGGGGCGAACGCGACCAGCCCACAACCCTTGACCTGGACGGTCGTCCAAGAGGACGATGTGGGTCATGGCTACCTGGCGCAACTGGGCGCGCACCGAGCGCGCGACACCTCGCGCATTCGAGACTCCTGCCGGCGCCGAGGAGGTCGCGGCCCTCGTCACCCGCGCCACCGAACGCGGCGAGCGGGTCAAGGCGGTCGGCGCCGGGCATTCGTTCACCGGCGCGGCGGTCACCGACGGCGTCCTCGTCTCGCTCGACCGGATCGCCGGGATCGAGCGGGTCGAACCGACCGCGACCGGTGCGCTCGTCACCGTCGGCGCCGGCACCCGCCTGCACGATCTCAACCTCCTGCTGTGGTCGCACGGCCTGGCGCTGGCGAACCTCGGCGACATCGACGTGCAGTCGATCGCCGGTGCCGTCTCCACCGGAACCCACGGCACCGGAGCGGGATTCGGCGGCCTGGCCACCCAGGTGCGCGCGGCGACCATCGTGCTCGCGGACGGACGCGTCGTGCACTGCTCCCCCACCACCGAGCCGGAACTGTTCGAGGCGGCGCGCCTCGGTGTCGGTTCCATCGGCATCCTCACCTCCCTGACGCTCGACTGCGTGCCCGCGTACCGGTTGCACGCGGCGGAGGGGCCCGCGACCCTCACCGAAACGCTCGCGACCCTCGACGAGGACCGGCTCGGCGTGGACCATTTCGAGTTCTACTGGTTCCCGCACACCGACCGTGTCCTGACCAAGCGCAACATCCGGCTCGAGGGAACCGAACCGACCGCGCCGATCGGCCGGATCCGCGGTCTCGTGGACGACGAACTGCTCTCCAACGGCCTGTTCGGCGCGCTGCAGTACGTCGGGGCGCAGGCGCCGGGACTGATTCCCCGCATCAACAACCTGGCCGGCCGGGCCCTGTCACCCCGCGAGTTCACCGACCGCAGCTACGCGGTGTTCGCCTCCCCGCGGCGCGTGCGGTTCCGGGAGATGGAGTACGCGATCCCGGTGGACGCACTCCCCGGCGTGCTCGCCGACATCGCCCGCGGCCTCGAACGCACCGGCCGGCAGGTCGCATTTCCGATCGAGGTGCGCTTCGCCGCCGCCGACGATGTGTGGCTGTCCACCGCGTACGGTCGCGACACCGCCTATGTCGCGGTGCACGAGTTCCACCGGCGCGACCACCGCGACTACTTCGCGACCGTCGAGAAGATCGTGCGCGACGTCGACGGCCGGCCGCACTGGGGCAAGCTCCACGAGCGGACCGCCGACGATCTGCGGCCCGCGTACCCGAAGTTCGACGACTTCCTCGCCGTGCGGCAACGCGTCGACCCGGACGGCAGGTTCGCCAACCCGTACCTCGAGCGGGTGTTCGGCATCGAGGCGAACGCCCTCAGGTGAAGGCGGCCTCGAGCGAATTGCGCACCAGCGTGTCGTGTTCGGCGTAGGTCAGGCCCAGCCCGGTGTGCAGTGCCGCGAAGTTGTCGTCGACGTAGCCGCCGAAATAGGCGGGGTCGTCGGAGTTGACGGTGACCAGCAGGCCCGCGTCGAGCATGCGGCGCAACGGGTGCTCCTCGATCGAATCCACCACGCCCAGGCGCACATTCGACAGCGGGCAGACGGTGAGCGGCACCTGCTCGTCGACGAGCCGCGCCACCAGTTCGGGATCTTCGAGTGACCGGATGCCGTGGTCGATGCGTTCGGCGCCGAGCAGATCCAGCGCCTGACGGACATAGTCCGGCGGTCCCTCCTCACCGGCGTGCGCGACGACGTGCAGACCTTCGGCGCGGGCACGGGCGAACACGTCCTCGAACAACGAGGGTGGATGGCCGACCTCGGCGGAGTCGAGACCGAGACCGATGATCGGGGCGTGCAGCCGCAGCAGCTCACCGAACACCTCACCGGCCTCCTGCACGGGACGGTCCCGCACGATCGACGCGATCATCGCGGCATCGACCCCGAACTCGCGGCCGCTGCCGGCGACGGCGTCGGCGAGCCCGTCGACGACCTCACGCAGCGGCACGCCGCGGCTGGTGTGGGCCTGCGGGTCGAAGAAGAACTCGGCGCGGGTCACGCCCGCGTCCGCCGCGCGCGCCAGGTACGCGCGGGTGAGATCGGCGAAGTCCTGCGCCGTGCGCAGCACCTGCATGTTGGCGTAGTACAACTCCAGGAACGAACCGAGATCGGTGAACTCGTACCGCGAACGTAGATCGGCGATATCGCGATACGGCAGGGACACCTCGTTGCGCTCGGCCAGCGCGAAGATCAGCTCGGGTTCGAGCGTGCCCTCGATGTGCACGTGCAGTTCGGCGCTCATGCGTTCGGCTCCTCCCGGACTCCCGGTACCGCGGTGCCCGCCCGTCACCGGACGGGCACCGCGGTGAGGTCAGCGCCCCTTCCAGACGGGGGCGCGCTTCTCGGCGAACGCCGTCGCACCCTCGCGGGCGTCCTCCGACACGAACACCGGACCGGCGATCTCCATCTGCTTCGCGAACGCCTCGTCGGACGACCAGTCCGCGGCGGCCGCGACGATCTGCTTGGTCACCGCGACCGCGAGCGGGCCGTTGGCGGTGATGCGCCCGGCGAGTGCGAGCGCACCGTCGAGCGCGCCACCCGGCTCGGTGAGCGTGTTGACGAACCCGAAACCGTACGCTTCCTCGGCGGTGAAGCTGTCGCCGGTCAGGGCGAGTTCGAGTGCCTTCTGGTACGGGATGCGCTTCGGCAGGCGCAGCAGACCGCCACCGGCGGCGACGAGTCCGCGCTTGACCTCGGGGATGCCGAACTTGGCGTCCCGGGCCGCGACGACCAGGTCGGTCGCCAGCACCAGTTCGGTGCCGCCCGCGAGCGCGTAGCCCTCGACCGCGGAGATCAGCGGCTTGCGCGGCGGCTGCTCGGTGAAACCCATTCCCCGGCCCGGGACCACGACGTTCTCGCCGGCCACGAACGCCTTGAGATCCATGCCGGCGCAGAAGTTTCCGCCGGCACCGGTGAGGACACCGACCGAGAGGTCGTCGTCGCCGTCGAGTTCGTCGATCGCTTCGGCCAGTCCGTGGCTCACGGCGGCGTTGACGGCGTTGCGGGCGTCGGGCCGGTTGATGGTGATGACCAGTACTCGACCACGACGCTCGGACAAGACCACATCGGACATGTGCGTATACCTCCACTGAGCGGATCGGATGCGCCGACCCGGGTGTGGGTCGCGGCACATCAGGTGTATACCCGAGTCCGCGTCACATCACGAGACCCGTACCGCTAGCTGGGTGACGAACCCGTCTTCGTCGATCTCGACCTGGTCGCCGGTGCGGAACCAGCCGTCGCCGAACGTCTCGGCGGTGCCCTGCGGATCGTTCCAGTACCGGCGGGCCACACTCGGGCCGCGGCACAGCAGTTCACCCACGCCGCGTTCGGCATCGGGGCCGAGCAACGCGACCTCCATTCCGCCGAACGGAATCCCGATGCTGCGGGGATGCCGCTGCCGAGCCTCGATCGGCAGCACCAGTCCGATCCCGCCGGTCTCCGCGACCCCCCAGCCGCGCACGCAGCGGGCCGTCGGGAACGAGGCGCGCAGGTGGCGCCACGGCACCCGGATGCCGCGCGCCCCGGCCGCGACGACGGTGCCACCGACCGACAGGGTGGGCAGCAGTTGCACACCGCATCCGACGGCGGTGGACAGCGGCGCGGTGATCACGGTCCGCACGCCACCGACGCCGAGATCCATCGCGTGGACGACCGCTTCGATGGTGGACAGGATGTTCTCGTTGGTCAATTCGACACCGTGCAGCCCCCCGCCGCACTTGCGCACGTAGTAGAGCAGGGCCAGCTCCTCGGGCGAGGCACCGCCGTCGAGGAAGGCGACCCCGTCGGGCACCTTCCCGTCGAGCATGACGATCGCGCCGCTGTCGGCGACGATCCACTCGAGTTCGGCGTCGCTGCACGTCGGATCCGGCAGGACCGGGACACCACCGGCCAGGACGACGCCGAGAAACGCGTGGAGCCAGTCGAATCCGTTCCGGTAGTGCACGACGACGCGGTCCGCCGGGCCGACACCCTGGTCCAGCAGGCCGCCGGCGACGCGGGCGGCGGCAGCCCACAGTTCGCGGTAGGTGATGCCGCGACCGGCCCGGTCGACGGCGGCGGTGCGCTGCGCGAACCGCAAGGCGCTGCGGTCGAGGAGTTCGGCCAGGCACGGCTCGAGCCCCTCGTATCGGAAGACCCCCGCGTGCCGGGTGACGCGTTCGTCGCGCAGCCATGCGGCACCACCGGAAAATCTGACCAACGCCGGCGACATCGCCACCTCCGATCGTCTGCGTGCCTCGCACTATATGGCGTGCATCACATTTCGGGGTGGGTTCGGTCGCCTCAACTGTGTGTGGCGTCCACAGTGTCCGATTCGGGGACCACCGGCTGCTTCACCTGAGTGTGCGGCCGCGCGAAGAACAGCGACGCGACGAGTCCGACGAGGAGCACCGCTGCCGGCAGCCACATCGACTGGGCCATGGCCGTCGAGAACGGCTCGTGCAACTGCTCGGGCATCACGCCCGTGTTCATCTCGGAGCTGCCGCCTCCCCCGAGTCCCTCCGCGGCGAGCCGGGAGGTCATGAGCGCACCCATCGCGGCGCTGCCGAGCACCGCACCGATCTGCCGGTCGGTGTTGTACACACCGGAACCGGCACCGGCCTGCTGCGGCGCCAGGTGGTTCGTCGCGGTCGCCGACAGCGGCGACCAGATCCCGGTCATGGCGACACCCATCAGCGCCGACGGCAGCAGCAGCGACCACGTCGGCGAATCCGGTGTCATCACCGCCGACAGCCAGACCAGCGAGATCGCCAGCAACGCGAACCCGGTTCCCGCGATGTAGCGCGGATGCACCCGGTCGACGAGGCGGCCGACGAACGGTGCGAGGATGCCGGTGAACACCGCCATCGGCACCATCAGCAGCGCCGAACCGGTCGGGCTGAGGCCGCGCACCGCCTGTGCGTAGAACATCAGCGGCAGCGTCATCGCGGTGACGGTGAAACCGATCGCCACGATCCCGATGTTCGCGAGCGAGAAGTTGCGGTCGCGGAACAGCTCGAGGGGCACGAGCGGCTCACCGCGCATCCGCCCCTGGTACAGAACGAACACCACGAGCAGGACCACACCGGCCGCGATGCAGCCCCACACCTTCGCGGACCAGTCGTAGGAATTGCCCTCCTGGATGCCGAACACCAGCAGGAACATGCCCGCGCCGCTGAGCGCGACACCGGGCAGATCGAAGGTGTGCGAGTGCGTCTCCAGGTTCGGCACCAGCCGCACCGCCATCACGAACGCGAGGACGCCGACGGGGACGTTGACGAAGAAGATCCACTCCCAGCCCAGACCGTCGACCAGACCACCGCCGGCGAGCGGCCCGACGAGGCTCGCGACACCGGCCACGGCACCCCACATGCCCATCGCGGCGCCGCGCCGGTCCGGCGGGAAGATGCGGGTGATGATCGCCATCGTCTGCGGCGACATCAGTGCCGCACCGAGTCCCTGGAAGACCCGCGCCAGGATCAGGACCGCGATGGTGCCGGACAGACCGCACCACAACGACGCGGCGGTGAACAGCACCAGACCCGCCAGGTAGATGCGTTTGGGACCGAAGCGATCGCCGAGGCGGCCGGTGACGAGCAGCGGCACCGCGTACGCCAGCAGATACGCGCTCGTCACCCACACCACGGAGTTGATGTCCGCGTCGAGCTCTCGCATGATCACGGGGTTGGCGACGGCCACGATGGTGCCGTCGACCATGATCATGAAGAACCCGAGGCACAGCGCCCACAGCGCGGGCCATTCTCCGGATCTGGTGTTCACGAACGCTCCTTCCACTACGCGGGTCTACGGTAGCCGCGTGGAACGACATCTCCTGGACATCGTGCAGCTGGCGTGGTGCCGTGAACTCGCTCTCGACGACCACGCGCTCACCGCGGGTGGGCGTGTGGTGCGCGTGGACGATACCGCCGACCGGCTGCAGGTTCTGCGTCTGGGTGAGACGACGGCCGTCGTCGGTCCCGGTGACGCGGTCGCGGCCGTCGACCGCATTCCCGCCGAAGCGCTCGACGCGGCGACGGTCCGGGAGGCGACGGGCGGGCACGGCGCCCGGAGCCACGTGCTGCACTACTGCGCGGACTGGATCGATGCGAGCCGGGTGCGGGATCCGCTGATCTCGCACGACGCCCGCGACCTCGCCGAACTGCGGCGGCGCTGCCCGCCGGACGACACGATCGATGCCACCCCCGCCGACGGCGACCGCGTGTTCGTCCTTCTCGACGACGACCACCGGCCGCTGTCCGCGGCCGGATACGGCGAAGTCCACTCGATCCTCGCCGACGTGGTGGCGCTGACCGTCCCCGAACATCGGCGGCTGGGTCTGGCCTCGACCGTCGCGACCCTGGCGACACACGAGGCCCTGGACGCGGGACTGATTCCGCAGTGCCGGGTCCGCCGCGACAATCTCGCCGGGCGCGGTCTGGCGGCGGTACTGGGATACGAGGAGTGCGGAAGCCACCTGACGGTGCAGCTGCGGCGCTAGCGTGTAGTCAACTCCGCAGGGAAGGAAATCCCGTGACCGAACACTCCGATTCCCGCAGCAGCAGCTACGTCGAAGCCGGTGAGTTCAACCGCGACACCCGCTACGTGACGACGCGGATCACCGCGGACGGCCGGGACGGATATCCGGTCGAGGCCGGTCGCTATCGGCTGATCGCGGCGCGGGCCTGCCCGTGGGCGAACCGCGCGCTGATCGTGCGACGGCTGCTGGGACTCGAGGATGCGTTGTCGCTGGGACTGTGCGGTCCGACGCACGACCGGCGCAGCTGGACGTTCGATCTCGATCCCGGAGGGGTCGACCCGGTGCTCGGCATCGAGCGACTCCAGGAGGCGTACTTCGCGCGGGACCCCGAATATTCGCGCGGCATCACCGTCCCGGCGATCGTGGAGGTGAGCACCGGGCAGGTCGTCACCAACGACTACGCGCAGATCACCCTCGACCTGTCCACCGAGTGGACCCGGTTCCACCGGCCGGGCGCCCCCGACCTGTATCCGGAGGCACTTCGCGCCGAGATCGACGAGGTCGCCGAACTGGTGTACCGGGACGTGAACAACGGGGTCTACCGGTGCGGTTTCGCCGGATCACAGCACGCCTACGAGGAGGCGTTCGACGCCCTGTTCGCGCGGCTCGACTGGCTCGAGGACCGGCTCACCACGCGCCGGTACCTGGTGGGCGACACCATCACCGAGGCGGACGTGCGGCTGTTCACCACCCTCGCCCGGTTCGACGCGGTCTATCACGGGCACTTCAAGTGCAACCGCAACCCGCTCCCCGCGTTCCCCGCGCTGTGGGCGTATGCGCGGGACCTGTTCACCACACCCGGGTTCGGCGACACGATCGACTTCGTGCAGATCAAGCAGCACTACTACCTCGTGCACACCGATATCAACCCCACCGGGATCGTGCCGAAGGGGCCGGACCTGTCCGGCTGGCTCACCCCGCACGGGCGCGAAGCGCTCGGTGGCCGGCCGTTCGGGGACGGCACACCGCCGCTCCCTCCCCAGCCGGCCGAACAGGTCCCGAGCGGTCACTCGCCGCTGGCGGCCTCACCCCTGTAGGTGCCGAAACTCCAGTGGACGCCCTGCGGGTCGCGGCACGTGAATCCGTGCGATCCGAAGTCCTCGTCGCGGATGCCGCGCGTGACGGTCGCGCCGTGCGCGAGGGCCCGGTCGTACAGAGCGTCGACCTTCGCGTCGTCGGGCACGACGAGATAAGCCGCGCCGACGCCGGCGGGCAGGTCGATCGCACTGTCGTCTCGGCCGGCCGAGCCGAGCATGATGCCGCCGCCGTACGGCCAGGTCAGTTCCGCGTGGTCGACGCGGTCGCCCTCGCCGTACACGGCCGTCTCGACGAACCCGAACGCGTCGACGAGGAAGCGGATGGCGCCGCGTGCGTCGTCGTAGGTGAAGCAGGGAAACACTGCTGTCGTGGTGGTTGTCGTGGCCATGTCGTCGGTAGTCATGTCGTCGGTAGTCATGTCACAGATCCTCCGTCCGTCGACGGTTCCCCGTCTTGGACGATTGGGAACACCTCGTCGTCCATCCACTGCGACGGGGGTACCCCGGCGAGGTCGCGCCAGTCGCGGGCCAGGTGCGCCTGGTCGTAGAAGCCCGCGCGCACCGCGACGTCCGCGAGACGGTGCCGGCCGGGGGTGCGCAGCAGCCTGCGGGAGCGGTCGAACCGCGCCAGCCGCGCCGCGTCCTTGGGCCCGACCCCGTATTCGGCGGTGAATCGGCCGGTCAGGTGGCGGCGGCTCCAGCCGATGTCGTCGGCGACCGCCCGCACCCCGGCGCTTCCAGGGGAGGTCAGCTGCTGCCACGCCCGCGCGAGCCGGGGCTCGACACCGCCGGCGCGCCGGTCGCGGCGTTCGAG
>NZ_JADZGH010000231.1:0-4207 GCF_015865005.1 Rhodococcus sp. CX | reverse complement strand
CTCGGCCGCGGCGATGCGGTCCTGCAACTCCCGCGCGTCGGCGCCGAGCACGTCCTCCAGGTCGACGACCCACGCGCCGAGTGCCCCGGCCGGGACGCCGAGCAGGGCGCGGGCACCGGCCGGGGTGAGCGCCAGCTGGATGCCGTGCTGGTTGCCGTCGTGCGCGATCGTCACCGGTGACGTCGTGAGGCCGCCGGCGAGTGCCCGGAACCGGCCCGGCTGCTGTCCGGGAGCGGCGGCGCGGGCGAGGTCGAGGGGTTCGCCGATCGTCAGCACGACCGTCAGGTCCTGCGACGGCAGTCCCAGATGCTCGCCTGCGGGGAAACCGGTGAGGCGGTAGCCGTCGTACCAGCGCACGTACGGCCGCAACGGCGGCGCCGGCCGCCGTCGCGCTCCGTCGGAGACCCCCGGCACAATCGCCAGCGTAGGCGCGGTCCGGTCGCAATCCCACCGGCTCGTCGCCGGAAATATCTATAGTCGGCCGTGCACCCCCGGATGTGCCTCCGCGACACGAAGACGGCGACACACAGGGGGCGACACGAAAGGCGAACCGATGAGCGAAAAATCCGGGCCGATCGAGAAGTTCCTCGTCACGCTGCTCGACAACGGCAGCAGGCTGCAGGGCCCCGCGGTGGCGAAGTACGTCGACCGGGTCCGCCGGGCGCATCCCGACGAGTCGCCCGCGCAGATCATCGAACGTCTCGAGAAGATGTTCCTGACCGGGGTCACGGGCAGCGGATCCGCGGTCGGTGCGACCGCCGCGTTCCCCGGAGTCGGAACCCTCACCGCGGTCGGGGCGGTCGGCGCCGAGACGATGTTCTTCCTCGAGGCGTCGGCACTGCTGACCCTCGCCGTCGCGTCGGTGCACGGCGTCCACCCGCAGGATCACGAGCAGCGCCGCGCGCTCGTCCTGGCCGTGGCCCTCGGTGAGACCGGCATGGAGGTGGTGAGCAAGGCGACCGGCACGACGATGAAGAACTGGACGTCGGCGATCACCGGGAAGATCCCCGGCTCCCAGCTGAGGATGCTCAACAATTCGCTGGTCAAGAAGTTCATCCGCAAGTACTTCGCCAAGCGCAGCGCGCTGATCCTCGGCAAGCTGGTGCCCGCCGGAATCGGGGCGGTCATCGGTGGCGCCGGTAACCGCGCGCTCGGCAAGCGCACCATCAGCAACGCCCGTACCGCGTTCGGTCCGCCGCCCGCGCAGTGGCCGGATGCCCCCGCCGCGCTCGAACCCGGCACGGTGGGTGCCCTGCCGAGCGCCGCATCGACCGGTCCCTGACATGTCCGCGCCGTCGGTGTACGTCCGCGAGTCGGGTACCGGCTCACGGACCGTCGTGCTGTTGCACGGCTACTCCGATCACGGCGGCACATGGTGCAAGGTGGAACCGGAACTCGCCGAGCGGTACCGGGTGCTCACCGTGGATCTACCGGGGTTCGGTCGCAGCTACGCGCAGTGGCGGGCACCGGTGTTCGACCACTACGTCGACACCGTCGCGGATCTCGTCGCGGACCGCACCGAACCGGTCGCGCTGATCGGCAACTCGCTCGGTGCGGTCACGGCGCTGGCGTTCGCGTCGGTGCATCCGAAACGAACCGACCGGGTGGTGCTGTCGGACATGCCGGGCCTGGCCGGAATTCCGCGGGTCTGGACGGAGAGCGCGCGGCTTCCCCTGGACCTGATGTCCCGGATGATGTCCCGGCCGGTTCCGATGCCGGTGATGCAGCGGATGATCGGCGAGCTGTACACGCGGGCGGCGCTGCACCGGCCGGAACGGATGGATGCGGCCACGCTGTCCGCGTTCACCGCGAACTTCGCCGACCGGCGGCGGATGGACACAATGCTGAGGGTCGGCCGGACCGCGGTGCGTGAACTCGGGAGACTCCCGATACCGGAGATGGTGCACGCGCTGACGATGCCGACGCTGTTGCTGTGGGGTGCGCACGATCGGCTCACGCCGGCGCGGGCGGCTCGCCGCGTCGTCGGCGGACCGGACCGGCGGGTGGTGATCATCCCCGACGCCGGGCATTGCCCCCAGCTCGAGGCACCCACCGAGTTCCTCGGCGCGGTGCTGCCGTTCCTCGAGCACCGGCGTCTCGCCGCCGGGGAGGCGGGCACGTAGGCTCGCGACGACCACGTGGACCGGCAGAGACGGGGGAAGTTCTTGACCGCACAGTTCGCGCAGGCGCCCGATGCGTTCCCCGGTTCCGGGCCGCCGCCGGGCATCGCCGTGCAGGGGCTGACCAAGACGTACAGGAACATTCCGGCCGTCTCCAACCTGTCGTTCACGGTGCCGCCCGGATCGATCACCGGTTTCCTTGGGCCCAACGGATCCGGGAAGACCACCACGCTGCGGATGCTGCTGGGCCTGGTGCGCCCGACTGCGGGAATCGCGCTGATCGACGGCGTCCCGTACTCGTCGTTGCCGCAGCCGGGGCGGGTCGTCGGTGCCGTCCTCGACGCGCAGGGCGCGCACCCGAAGCACACGGCGCTCACCCATCTCGAGGTGTACTGCACGGCGATGCGGGTGCCGCTCTCGCAAGCGCGGGCGTCCCTCGACCTGGTCGGCCTGGGTTCGGTCGCGACCCGGCGCACCGGCGAGTTCTCCCTCGGGATGCGCCAACGGCTGGCGCTGGCGACCGCGCTGCTGGGGCAACCCCGCTACCTGGTCCTCGACGAACCGGCGAACGGCCTCGATCCGGAGGGCATGGCCTGGCTGCGCGAATTCCTGCAGTCGTATGCCCGATCCGGCGGCACGGTGCTGGTGTCGAGCCACATCCTGCGGGAGGTCGAGCAGATGGCCGACCACCTGGTGATCGTCTCCAACGGCACGCTCGTGCATCAGAGCAGCACCGCGGATCTGCGCAACGCCTACCGTTCGCGTGTCCTGGTGGCCTGTTCCGACCCGGCCCGTCTCGCGGCGGCCCTGGCGGCCGCCGGCATCACGGACGCGCAGATCCAGGGCGACGGGCGGCTCGCGGTCGTCGGGGCCGATCCCGAACGGATCGCGGCGCTCGCGGCCGAGCAGAAGGTCACGATCTTCGGCACGCACGTCGAACACGTCGATCTCGAGCAGGTGTTCCTGTCCATGACCAGCGGTCGCTACGCCGCGACGCACGGCTACCACCAGCCGGGACCGCCTGCGTCGGGCCATGTCCCGCCCGGATATGCGCCGCCGATCCCCCAGTCGCCGCAGCAGCACCCGCAGGACCGATACCCACCGCAGCACTACCCTCCGCAGCACTACCAGCAGGCCGGCCAGGCGGCCCCGCCGTATCCCGCCCAGCCGTACCCCGTCCAGCAGCCTCCGGCCCAGCAGTACCCGCCGGGCGTGCCCGCACCTCACCAACCGCCCTTCGGACCGGGAGGATTCCAACGTTGACCGCGCTTCTGAACGCCGAGGTCCGCAAGGTCCTCGGGTTGCGCTACTGGTGGATCCTCGGGATCGCGCCGGTCGTGGTGGGGCTGTTCACCGGTGCCCTGACCCTGCCGCTCGCCCGTCAGGTCGAGGACATCGTCGGTGAGGGTTTCGCGTCGACCGTGTCGGCAGCGATCGGCATCGCGCTGGCGTTGGCGCTGGTGTTCCTGTTCGCGGCCGTGTTCGGCGCGGTGAACGGCGGCACCGAATTCCAGCATCGGACGATGGCGACGACGTTCCTGACCACCCGCGGTCGCGACGGGGTGGTCGCCGCCAAGTACGTCACCGCCGCGGCGTTCGGGCTGCTGTACTGCGTGGTCGTGGAGATCGCGGCCGTTCTGACCGTCCTGATGTTCGCCGGCGGCGACAGCGGCCCGTCCAGCGGATCCGATTTCGGCCAGCTCGCGGCAGTCCTCACCACCGGCATGCTCTGCGCCGCGCTGTGGGCCCTCATGGGGTCCGGGCTCGGTCTGCTCACCGGTTCGACGGTCGGCAGCGTGCTCGCGATCTCCGCGTGGGTGCCGTTCGGTGAGCTGATCGTGTCGCTGATCCTGCACGGCCTCGGGCTGGGCGCGGTCGCGGACCTGCTTCCCGTCCAGCTCACCTGGTACACGATCGTCGGGGTCATCGACATTCCCGAAACCGGCGACATGGCCGTTCGCTGGCCGGGGGCTCCGCTGGCGCTGATCGGCTGGACGCTGCTCGTCTGCGCGCTCGGCTGGTGGCGGGTCCGCAGCCGCGACGTGGGCTGACCGGGCGCTTCGCGCCGGTGTGCCTTTGTGGCGGTG
>NZ_JADZGH010000230.1:32751-54990 GCF_015865005.1 Rhodococcus sp. CX | reverse complement strand
TCCTCGGTGACGGCCCGGTAGACCTGCGCGACGCGGTCGTCGAACTCGGTCAGGGTCAGGCGGCCCGCGCCGACATGGGTGCCGAGGATCTGGACGAGCCGTTCGCGGTCGGCGTCGGAGATGCGGAGGCCGGCGATGGGGGTTTCGGGGGCGAGTGCGTCCATCGGGATCCCTCCCAGGATCTTCCATTGTGGAATGTCGCGTAAACCAGCATGCGATATGCCACAGTGGAATGTCAACCCCTCGGCGGAAGGAACCCGCGATGACAGGCCGTCCCCTCAACGCGACCGCGGCGTCGCTGCTCGGATTCCTGCACGAGGGCCCGAAGACCGGATGGGACCTGGTCGCGACCGCGCAGGACCGTATCGGCAAGTTCTGGTCCCTGACGACCAGCCAGGTGTACCGGGAACTCGCGGCGATGGAGACCGCGGGATTGATCGTGGCGGGGGAGAAGGGCCCGCGCGACCGCAAGCCCTACTCCCTCACCGACGCCGGCCGTCGCGCCTTCGCGGACTGGATCGTCCGGGAACCCGGCCCCGAGAACATCCGGTACCCGCTGCTGCTGACCGTCGCCTTCGGTGGCCATCTGCCGCCCGAGCGTCTCGCCGAGATGCTCGCCGCCCACCGCACCGCCCACGAACAACGCCTCTCCGAATACGAAGAACTCGCCGCGCTCGACGGAATCGACCCCTACTTCGGAGCGACCCTCGACTTCGGCGTGCTCTACGAACGCGCGGTGCTCGACTGGTTCGACCGCGTCGGGGACCGCCTGACCGGCCCGAACCCGAAAGGCGACACCCCGAGCGAGGACGGCGTCCACAATGACCTCGAAGCCCACAACGACCTCGAAAGCGAATCCGGGAGGTAGCAGTGGCCGGTGAGGTCGTCGTCGGAATCGGACCCGTCACCCCCGACGAGGTGGTGCGGGTCGCGCGCGGCGACGCGTCGGTCCGGTTGTCCGACGAGGCGCTCACCGCGATCG
This sequence comes from Rhodococcus sp. CX, assembly GCF_015865005.1. Classification (NCBI taxonomy): domain Bacteria; kingdom Bacillati; phylum Actinomycetota; class Actinomycetes; order Mycobacteriales; family Nocardiaceae; genus Rhodococcus; species Rhodococcus sp. CX. Next base: position 54,008 of record NZ_JADZGH010000230.1, on the reverse strand, counting down.
CCGACGGCCGAGCCCTCGTAGACGCGCTGGCCCGCGGCTCCCGGCCGGTGTACGGCATCTCCACCGGGTTCGGTGCCCTCGCCGTCCGGCACATTCCCGCCGAGGACCGGGCCCGGCTGCAGCGCAGCGTCGTGCGCTCCCATGCCGCGGGCACGGGCCCCGAGGTCGAGCGGGAGGTGGTGCGGGCGATGATGCTGCTGCGCCTGTCCACCCTCGCGACGGGTCGCACCGGCGTCCGCGTCGACACCGCCGTCGCGTACGCGGCCATGCTCGATGCGGGGATCACCCCGATCGTGCCGGAGCACGGCAGTCTCGGCTGTTCCGGCGACCTGGCGCCCCTCGCGCACGTCGCGCTCGCGCTGACCGGGGAGGGCACGGTTCGCGACCGCGCCGGTGTCGTCCTGCCCGCGGTGGAGGCGCTCGCCGAGGCGGGATGCATGCCGGTCGTTCTCGCCGAGAAGGAAGGCCTGGCGCTGATCAACGGCACCGACGGCATGCTCGGCATGCTCGTGCTCGCGTGCCGCGATCTCGCCGACCTGCTGCGGCTCGCCGACATCGCCGCGGCCATGAGCGTCGAAGCGCTGCTCGGGACCGACCGGGTCTTCGCCGCCGACCTGATCGCGCTGCGTCCGCACCCCGGCCAGGCGACCGCGGCGGCGAACATGGCCCGCCTGCTCGCCGGCTCCGGGATCGTCGCCAGCCACCGCACCGACGACTGCCCGATCGTGCAGGACGCGTACTCGCTGCGCTGCGCCCCGCAGGTCGCCGGTGCGGCCCGCGACACCCTCGCCCACGCCGAACAGGTCGCGAGCCGCGAATTGTGCTCGGCCATAGACAATCCCGTCGTCACTGCAGATGGCCGGATCGAATCGAACGGCAACTTCCACGGGGCTCCGCTCGGCTACGTCCTCGATTTCCTTGCCATCGCCGTGGCCGATGTCGCGAGCATGAGCGAACGTCGCACGGATCGGCTGCTCGACGTCGCGCGCAACCACGGTCTGCCGCCGTTCCTCGCCGACGATCCCGGGGTCGACAGCGGCCACATGATCGCGCAGTACACGCAGGCCGGAATCGTCGCGGAGCTGAAAAGACTTGCGGCACCGGCGAGTGTCGATTCGATTCCGTCGTCGGCGATGCAGGAGGACCATGTTTCGATGGGGTGGTCCGCGGCCCGCAAACTTCGCCGCGCTCTGGACGGACTGACGCGGGTGTTGTCGATCGAAATTCTCACCGCTGCACGGGCGTTGGACCTTCGTTCCCCGCTGACCCCGGCGCCGGGCACCGCGGCGGTCCGGGATGCGTTGCGTCGCCGCGTGCCCGGACCCGGAACGGACCGGCACCTCGCGCCGGAGATCGACGAGGCGATGGCCATGGCCGCGTCGGGTGAACTTGTCGCCGCGGCCGAGGCGGTCGTCGGTCCGTTGCCGTGACGGTCGACCCGGCGACACTCATCGCAGGGGATCGAAACGGCGCAGAAGTGGATCCGGAATACCGGTCGCCATCAACTCCGCGAGCAGTCGGCCGGTCAGCGGACCGAGCGCGACACCCCACATGCCGTGCCCGCCCGCGACGAACACCCGCGGCGACAGGGTTTCGCCGATCAGCGGCAGACCGTCGGCGGTGCACGGACGCGACCCAACCCACTCCTCTTTCGTTGCGGACCAATCGATTCCGCTGAGCAACGGGCGGGTGGCATCGATGATCGCCTGCACTCGACGTGGATCGAACGGGGCGTCGGGGCTACGGAACTCCATCATCCCGGCGATCCGCAGCCGGTCGTGCAGCGGTGTGCACGCGACCCGCTGGGTCGGAAAGTAGATCGGATTCTTGGGCAGTTCCGCGGGGTGGACGCTGAAGCTGTAGCCGCGACCGGCCTGCACGATCGTCCGCACCCCGAAGGGCCGCGCCAGATCCCCGAGCCGCGCGCCCGTCGCGAGCACCACCGCGTCCGCCGAGTAGGCCTGCCCGTCCGGGCCGGTGACCTCCACGGACTCCGCGCGCGCACGTACCGACTCGGTGTCGAACCCTTCGACGATCTCACCGCCGCGTTCGCGCACGGAGTCGGCCAGGGCCGCGAGAAAGCGGGGCGGATCGATGAACCGCTGCCCCCGAATCAGCACCCCCACCCGCACGGCCTCGCCGAGCAGCGGCTCGAGCGACCGCACGGTGTCACGATCGAGAAGTTCGTAGTCGACCTCGCCGCCGGCGGCCCGCACGTGCTCGAACTCGTCGAGCAGGCCCTGCCGATCCGACTCGGACACGAACGCGGCCAGGAACGGATCGGCGGTGCGGGTCTGCTCGGTGAGCCCGCCGCGGATCAGGTCGTCGTAGGCGTCCAGCGCGACCCGGTTGGCCTGCGCGAACACCGCCATCGAGGCACGCCAGCGACCGGGCGTGCAGTTGCGGGCGAAACCGGCGAGGAACCGTAGCAACCGCAGGTCGGTGGTCGGCGGCACGTACACCGGCGACGACGGAGTCAGCGCCGATCGCAGTCCGTAGCGCAGCACCGACGGCTCGGGCAGCGGCAGCGTCAACGCCGGAGCCAACCACCCCGCGTTGCCCCAGGAGGCGTCCGCGGCGACACCCTTGCGGTCGAGCACCGTGACCGCGACTTCGCGCTCCTGCAGGAACCAGGCGGTGGACAGTCCGACGACACCGGCACCGACGACGATCACCCGACGAACGGTCATGACGCACTCCCGTATCCGAAATGCCCCATCCGGTTCCATCATGCACGCGTGTGCGCGACCGGGGCGGCGAACATCGGCTCGGATCCCGGGTCGTGGGGCGTGTCCCGGTTCTAGCGAGTGCCGGTGGGTCTTCCGGTGACGATCCGGTGCACGAGGCGCGCCGCGGTGCGCGCCGTCCGGTCGTCGATGTCGAAGGCCGGGTTGAGCTCGGCGACCTCGGCGACGGCGAGCCGGCCGCTGCGCGCCACCAGATCGCACACGTGCTGGACCACCTCGAGTGGAACCCCGTACGCGGCCGGGGCGCTGACGCCCGGCGCGATCGCGGCCGGGAGGACGTCCAGGTCGACGGTCAGGTGGACCAGGTCCACCGTCGCGAGGAACTCGCCGACGAACGTCTCGACGTCGGGCAGATGCGCGATGCGGCACTCGTCGTCGAGCAGGTATCGCACCCCGAGTTCGGAGGCGGTCGTGAACAGCGCGGTCGTGTTGCTCGGCTGCGCGATCCCCACCACCGCATACCGCAGATCCCGACCCCGCGACTTCTCCTCGCGCGCCATCTGCAGGAATGGGGTACCCGAACTCGGTGTCGCATCGGCCCGCAGGTCGAAGTGCGCGTCGAGGTTCAGCACGCCGCAGCGCGCGCCGTCACGCACGGCCGCGCTGCCCGCGATGCCCAGGTAGGTGCCGTACGCGACCTCGTGCCCGCCCCCGAGGACCGTGACGGGGTGTCCGTGGTCGAGCAGTGTGGTCACCGCGGCGCCGAGGCGGCGCTGTGCTCCCTCGAGGTCGCCACCGGCGACGACCACGTCGCCCGCGTCGTACACCGTCGACGGTCCGGACGGCGGCACCGCCAGCGACGCGAGCCCCGCGCGCAGTGCGGCCGGTCCGTCGGCGGCACCGGGCCGGCCCCGGTTGCGGCGCACGCCTTCGTCGCTGCGGAACCCGATCAATACGGGAGTCCCGGGTTCCGGGTCGTCGGGCCACGGCGTGACGGCACCGTGCCAGCGCAGGTGCTCCCGGCCCGGGCCGTCGTCGCGGCCGGTCCACGACTGCGCCGGCACATCCGTCCGCAGGATCATAGGCGAATTCCGTCCTTCCACACGTGCGAGACGAGGTGCACGCCCGGCCGGTACGCGAGGTGCACGTGCGAGGGGGCGTCGAGCGCGATCACATCCGCCCGGCAGCCGGGTCTCAGCACGCCGATATCGTTGCGGCGCAGCGCGTGTGCTCCGCCCGCGGTAGCGGACCACACCGCCTCGTCTGGGCTCATGTGCATCTCGCGTACCGCCAGCGCGATGCACAGGGGCATGCTCGTCGTGTACGAGGTGCCGGGGTTGCAGTCGGTCGCCACCGCGACCGTCACACCGGAGTCGAGCAGTCGTCGGGAATTGGGATACGTTTCCCGCGTGGAGAATTCGGCTCCCGGGAGCAAGGTTGCGACCGTGGTGCTGTCGGCCAGCGCCGCGATGTCGTCCGCGCTGGTGTGCGTGACGTGATCGACCGACGCCGCGCCGGTTTCGACGGCGAGCCGCACGCCCTCGCCCGGACCGAGCTGGTTGCCGTGCACCCGCGGGACCATCCCCGCCGCGACACCGGCGCTGAGCACCGCGCGGCATTGGTCGGCGTCGAACGCGCCGCGCTCGCAGAACACGTCGATCCACTTCGCGTGGGGCGCGCACGCAGGGATCATCTCCTCGATCACCATGCGGACGTAGTCGTCTGTGCGGCCGTCGAATTCGGGCGGAGTGACGTGCGCGGCGAGCAGCGTCGTCTCCGGCGTGTGCGCCGCGGCCAGGCGCAGGCTGCGCAATTCGTCGGCGACGGTCTGGCCATATCCGGACTTGCATTCGATCGTCGTCGTCCCGGACCGGCGGGCCTCGGTCACCAACCGGGTCACGGTCGCGTTCAGCTCCGCGTCGGTCGCCGCGCGGGTCGCCGCGATCGTCGAGCGGATGCCTCCCGCGGTGTAGGGCTGCCCGGCCATCCGGGACGCGAACTCCTCGGCGCGGTCGCCGGCGAAGACCGGATGCGTGTGGCTGTCGACGAATCCGGGAAGTACCGTGCGGCCGTCCAGGTCGAGACGAAAGGCATTGTCGGCGTGCGGTTCCCGACCGCTGCTGCCCACCCATTGCACGACACCGTCCCCGAGCAGGAGCGCCGCGTCTCGCAACAGGCCCAGCCGGCCCACCCCGATATCGGGATCGTTGGTGACGAGGACACCGATGCCGTCGAGCAGCGTCCACGGACCCGAGGTCACGACTCACCGCTCCTGCATGGGGATGCGCAGGCCGTGCCGGGCGGCGACCTCACCGGCCTTGTCGTAGCCGGCGTCGACGTGCCGCAGCACGCCGGTCGCGGGATCGTTGGTGAGCACCCGCTCGAGTTTGCGGGCGGCGAGCTCGGTGCCGTCGGCGACGCAGACCTGACCGGCGTGGATGGACCGGCCCATGCCGACGCCGCCGCCGTGGTGGATCGACACCCAGGTCGCTCCCGACGCGGTGTTGACCAGCGCGTTGAGCAGCGGCCAGTCGGCGATCGCGTCGGAGCCGTCGGCCATCGCCTCCGTCTCGCGGTAGGGCGACGCCACCGACCCGGCGTCCAGGTGGTCGCGGCCGATGACGATCGGCGCGGACACCTCACCGGAGGCCACCATCTCGTTGAATCGCAGGCCCGCCCGGTGCCGCTCGCCGTACCCGAGCCAGCAGATCCGCGCCGGCAGACCCTCGAACTGCACCTTCTCCCCGGCCAGGCGCAGCCACCGCGTCAGATGCGTGTTGTCCGGGAACAATTCGGCGACCGCCCGATCGGTCGCGGCGATGTCGGCGGGGTCGCCCGACAGTGCCGCCCACCGGAACGGGCCGCGCCCCTCCTCGAACAGCGGCCGGATGTAGGCGGGGACGAAGCCGGGGAAGGCGAACGCGCGGTCGTAGCCCCCCTTGCGGGCCTCGTCGCGGATCGAATTGCCGTAGTCGAACACCTCGGCGCCGCGGTCGAGGAATCCGACCATGGCCTCGACGTGCCGTGCCATCGACGCGCGTGCCTGCTCGGTGAACCAGGCCGGGTCCTTCTCGCTCAGCCGGTGCCAGTCCTCGAGTTCCACCCCGAGCGGAAGGTAGGACAGCGGGTCGTGCGCGGAGGTCTGATCCGTGACGATATCGATCGGCGCGCCGCGCTCGAGAAGTCGCGGGAATGCGTGGGCGGCGTTGGCGACCACCCCGATCGACAACGGGGTGCGGGCCTCGCGCGCGGCGACCGCCAGTTCGAGTCCGGCTTCGAGGGTGTCGGCGCGCACGTCGAGATAGCCGTGGTCCAGGCGTCTTTCGATGCGAGCCGGGTCGACGTCGACGCACAGGGCGACACCGTCGTGCATCGTGATCGCCAGCGGTTGCGCGCCGCCCATTCCGCCGAGGCCCGCGGTGAGGGTGAGGGTGCCCGCGAGGGTGCCGCCGCTGTCCGGGTAGCGCCCCGAGGCGGCGAGCTTCCGCGCGACCGCCCCGAACGTCTCGTAGGTGCCCTGGAGGATGCCCTGCGAGCCGATGTAGATCCACGAACCTGCCGTCATCTGCCCGTACATGATGAGACCGAGCGCCTCGAGCCGGCGGAACTCCTCCCAGTTCGCCCAGTCGCCGACCAGATTCGAGTTCGCGATCAGCACCCGCGGAGCCCACTCGTGGGTGCGCAGGACCCCGACAGGCTTGCCGGACTGGACGAGCAGGGTCTCGTCGTCGGCGAGGGTCTCGAGCGTGGCGACGATCGCGTCGAACGCCGCCCAACTACGGGCGGCGCGCCCGGTGCCGCCGTAGACCACGAGATCGTCGGGGCGTTCGGCGACCTCCGGATCCAGATTGTTCATCAGCATGCGCAGCGCGGCCTCCTGCTGCCAGCCGCGACAGTGCAGGTCGCGGCCGCGGGGAGCGCGGACGGGCCGGGCGCCGGGCAGGTTCGTCATGATCACCTCGCGGTGTTCGGGCCTGTACCGATTACACCCTCTCGGTGCCGTGATGCGGTGGCGAAGCGCCGATTCGGCGCCGGTGTGCCGAAGTGGCGCCTCCGACCGCCATTTCGGCACACCGGCAGCGCAGCTGCTTGACCATCGCCAAGAATGATGTTCTGCTTTACGGAAACATCATTCTCGTCGAGGTTTCGCAGCAGGAGGTGGAAGCAAGTGGACCTGGGTTCCGCGCGCCACGCATTCGTCACCGGCGGCGCCAGTGGTATCGGCAGGGGTATCGCCGAGGCGCTCGCCGACGCCGGGGTGCGTGTCACGATCGCCGACATCGACCGGGAGGCAACCGAAGCGGTCGTCGCCACCCGCCCGGACGACTTCGCCGGGCTCGAACTCGACGTGCGCGACCGCGCGGCCTGGCGTGAGGCGAAGGCCCGGTCGGAAGCGGTGTTCGGGCCCGTCGACATCCTCGTCAACAACGCGGGAATCGGATTCAACGGCCGGGACTTCGCCGACCTGGACCCGGAGGTGTTCGACCGGATCATCGACATCGACCTGACGGGAGTGTTCAACGGGATCTCCACGTTCGCGGCCGACCTGCGCGTCCGCGGGCGGGGCCACATCGTCAACACCGCGTCCGTGATGGCCCTGACCGCGGGTGCGCCGGGCCGCGGGGCCTACAGTGCGGCCAAGAGCGCGGTCGTGGCGATGTCCGAGGCGCTGCGGCAGGAGATGGCGCCCCACGGGGTGGGGGTGTCGGTGCTGTGCCCCGGGCTGGTCCGGTCGAACCTCGACGGCACCACGACACGGCTGGGCGGTCAGGTGGAGAACGTCGCGCACATCAAGGGCGACGGCAGCCTCGGGATGGATCCGGCGGAGGCCGGCGCGCGGGTGCTCGACGGCATCGCCCGCGACCTTCCGTACATCCTCACGCACCCGCACTATCTGTCCCACGTCGAGGCGCGCATGGATTCGCTCCGCCGCTGTTTCGCGGAGGCGGAATCCGTCCGTGTGCCGTAGTGGCGCCCCTGACCGCCACAAAGGCACACGAGCAGCGAAGCTGCCTGCCGTCATCAGTAGGATCGACGGTCGTCAGTTCTGCTTCGAAGGGGACCGAAAATGAGCACAAACGTCGAACAGCGTGAGTTCCAGGCCGAGGCCCGGCAGCTGCTGGACCTGATGATCCATTCGATCTATTCGAACAAGGACACGTTTCTGCGGGAACTCGTCTCCAACGCGTCCGACGCGCTGGACAAGCTGCGACTGGAGTCGTTCCACAACAAGGACCTGGAGGTCGACACCTCCGATCTGCACATCGACCTCGAGGTCGACAAGGACAAGCGGACCCTCACCGTCCGGGACAACGGCATCGGCATGTCCCGCCACGAAGTGATCGACCTCATCGGCACACTCGCCAAGTCCGGCACCGGGGAACTGCGCCGCAAGCTGAAGGAAGCCAAGGACGCCGCCGCGTCGGAGGAACTGATCGGCCAGTTCGGCATCGGCTTCTACTCGGCGTTCATGGTCGCCGACAATGTCACCCTGGTCACCCGCCGGGCGGGGGAGGAGACTGGCACGCGCTGGGAATCCGGCGGCGAGTCGACCTACACGATCGCCGCCGTCGAGGACGTGCCGCAGGGCACCTCCGTCACCCTGCACCTCAAGCCGGAGGACGCCGACGACCACCTCTACGACTACACCTCCCCGAGCAAGCTGCGCGAGATCGTCAAGAAGTACTCGGACTTCATCGCCTGGCCGATCCGGATGGAGATCGAACGCACGAAGACCACCCCCGCCGAGGACGGCGGCGAACCCGTCGTCGAGACGGTCGTCGAAACCGAAACCCTCAACTCCGGCAAGGCCCTGTGGGCGCGTTCCCGGGAGGAGGTGTCCGACGAGGAGTACAAGGACTTCTACCGGCACGTCTCCCACGCCTGGGACGACCCGCTCGAGATCATCCCGATGAAGGCCGAGGGCACCTTCGAATACCAGGCGCTGCTGTTCCTTCCGTCGCACGCTCCGTTCGACCTGTTCATGCGCGAACGCAAGTCCGGCGTCCAGCTGTACGTCAAGCGGGTGTTCATCATGGACGACTGCGAAGAGCTGATGCCGGAGTACCTGCGCTTCGTCAAGGGTGTCGTCGACGCACAGGACCTCTCGCTCAACGTCTCTCGCGAGATCCTGCAGCAGGACCGCCAGATCAGGGCGATCCGGCGCCGGCTCACCAAGAAGGTGCTGTCCACGATCAAGGACATGCTCGCCAACGACCGCGACAAGTACCGCACGTTCTGGGCGGAGTTCGGTCGCGTCGTCAAGGAAGGCCTGATCTCCGACACCGACAACCGCGAGACCCTGCTGGCGCTGTCGTCGTTCGACTCCACCGCGAGCACGGAGGCCGGCGCCGACCCTGACGCGACTGCGACGCAGACCACGCTCGCCGAGTACGTCGAGCGGATGAAGGAAGGCCAGGAGGACATCTTTTATCTGACCGGCGAGTCGCGGCAGCAGCTCGAGAACTCCCCGCACATGGAGGCGTTCCGCGCCAAGGGCATCGAGGTGCTGCTGCTCACCGACCCGGTCGACGAGATGTGGACGTCGTCGGTGCCGGAGTTCGAGGGCAAGGCGCTGCGCTCGATCGCCAAGGGCGAGGTGGACCTCGGCAGCGAGGACGAGAAGAAGGCCGCCGAGGCGGAACGCGAGGAGAAGGAGAAGGGCTTCGCGGACCTGCTCGAATGGCTGAAGAACACGCTCGACGAGCACATCAAGGAGGTGCGCCTGTCGTCGCGGCTGACGACGTCCCCGGCATGCATCGTCGGTGACACGTTCAGCATGTCGCCCGCCCTCGAGCGCATGTACCGGGCATCGGGACAGGCGCTGCCTCCGATGAAGCGGATCCTCGAGCTGAACCCGGACCATCCGTTGGTGACCGGTCTGCGTACCGCGCACGAGCAGCGCAGCGACGACCCGGCGCTCGCCGAGACCGCCGAATTGCTGTACGGCACCGCGGTGCTCGCCGAGGGCGGCGAACTCGACGACCCGGCTCGCTTCGCGCGGTTGCTCGCCGACAAGCTCGCCCGCAGCCTGTAGCGCGACGCGGGCCGATAAGCTCGGCGTCATGAGCGGCGTGGACGGGGTTCTGTTCGACATCGAAGGCGTGATCGTCCTGTCGTGGGACCCCGTCCCCGGCGCCGCGGACGTGCTCGCGGGTCTGCGCGACCGCGGCCTCGCGCGCGCGTTCCTCACCAACACGACCTCCCGCACCCGCGCCGAGATCGCGGGCCGGCTCACCGAACTGGGCATGCCCGTCGACGAGTCGGAGATCGTCACCGCCGCCTCGCTCACCGCCGAATACCTGCGGCAGACCTATCCCGGTCGCCGGTGCTGGCTGCTCAACCACGGCAACGTCGACGCCGATCTCGCCGGCGTCGTCCGCGACGACGACGATCCGGAGGTCGTCGTCCTCGGTGGCGCCGGGCCCGAGTTCACGCACCGGGCGCTGAGCCGGGTCGCGGAACTGATGCTCGACGGGGTGCCCGTCGTCGCGATGCACCGGGCCGGCGCGTGGCAGGCGTCGGACGGTCTGCGCCTCGACACCGGCACCTACCTGGCGGGTCTCGAGGAGCTGTCGGGGCGCAGCGTCGTCGCGGTCGGGAAGCCGTCCATGCAGGGTTTCCTCGAGGCCGCCGAATTGATGGGCACCGACGCGGACCGCATCGTCGTGGTCGGCGACGATCTGGGCGCCGAGGTGATCCCCGGGCAGCGGCTCGGGATGACCGGAGTGCTCGTGCGCACGGGCAAGTTCCGCCAGTCGGTGCTCGATCTGGCCGTCGACAGGCCCGATCACGTCATCGATTCGATCGCCGATCTTCCGGCCCTGCTGGACCGGCTGTAGCGGCCGCCGGCACCGTCGGGCGCTGTGACCCATCCCACTCGGACGGGTCCTTTCGGGACGGGATACGCTCGCGCCCCGGGGGGTCTCTCCTCCGGTATCCGATCAGTCTCGAACCAGTTCTCGAGGAGCTGCCTTGATCATTCGTTCCTTCCGCTCCGTTCGTCCCGGCCGTCGCGCGGCGCGTGCCGGTGTGGTCGCCGCCCTGGGTGTGGCGGCCGCATCCCTGCTCGGAGTGGGTGCCGCGACGGCTGCGCCGGTGACCTGTGTGTCGCCGCCGTCGGAGAATCAGATCCTCGTGTCGGACACCGCGAGCTGCGGTGCCAAGGCGGAGATCGGCAGCACGGCCCGCGCGGCGGCGGCGGACAGCGGCACCGCGGTGTCGGTCGCGAACGCGGCCGGGGCGGCCGAGGCGCAGGCGACCGGGTTCGGCACCGCGCTGAGTGCCGCGCGGGACGGCGGACGTTCGTTTGCCTTCGCGCTCGGCGGCGGTCTGAGCCATTCGTCGGCGCAGGGTCCGTCGGTGATCACCCTGTCGCTCGCGGGCTGGGGATCGGGTGCGACCGCCGACGAAACCGGCGTCACGTGCGTCGGTGCCCAGTCGTTCGCGGTGAACACCGGGTCGGGTCAGTGGTGCGCGGTCGGTGTGGGGTCCACGCGCCGCTGATCGGTACCCATCGACCGGGTGTGGCGACCCTTGCACTCGCCACACCCGAGTGCTAAAAATGCAGTTGGCACTCACGCTGAGTGAGTGCCAGGTCGGGATGGTGAGGCCGGGAATATCGACACCCCTGGTCGTCCGTCGCGGGCACTGCTTCCGACCGAGCCAACACGGGGCGTCCCGACGAGCGGTCGTCCTGTGAACGGACCGACCCGACTCGGGTCGAGCCGTGAATGGGCCGACCCGACGAGCGGTCGTCCTAGGTGTCACCCCGATATCCGGAGGATCACTTCGCAATGGCCAAGATCATCGCGTTCGACGAAGAGGCCCGTCGCGGTCTCGAGCGGGGCCTGAACAGCCTCGCCGACGCTGTCAAGGTGACGTTGGGCCCCAAGGGTCGCAACGTCGTGCTCGAGAAGAAGTGGGGCGCCCCCACGATCACCAACGATGGTGTGTCCATCGCCAAGGAGATCGAGCTCGAGGATCCGTACGAGAAGATCGGCGCAGAGCTGGTCAAGGAAGTTGCCAAGAAGACCGACGACGTCGCGGGTGACGGCACCACCACCGCCACCGTCCTCGCTCAGGCGCTCGTTCGCGAAGGTCTGCGCAACGTCGCTGCCGGCGCCAACCCGCTGGGTCTGAAGCGCGGCATCGAGAAGGCCGTCGAGGCCGTCACCGCCAAGCTGCTCGACACCGCCAAGGAGGTCGAGACCAAGGAGCAGATCGCTGCCACCGCGGGCATCTCCGCCGGTGACCCCGCGATCGGTGAGCTCATCGCCGAGGCCATCGACAAGGTGGGCAAGGAAGGTGTCATCACCGTCGAGGAGTCCAACACCTTCGGCCTCCAGCTCGAGCTGACCGAGGGCATGCGCTTCGACAAGGGCTACATCTCCCTCTACTTCGCCACCGACGCCGAGCGTCAGGAGGCCGTGCTCGAGGATCCCTACATCCTGCTCGTCAGCTCCAAGATCTCCACGGTCAAGGACCTGCTGCCGCTGCTCGAGAAGGTCATCCAGTCGGGCAAGCCGCTGCTGATCATCGCCGAGGACGTCGAGGGTGAGGCTCTGTCCACCCTGGTCCTGAACAAGATCCGTGGCACCTTCAAGTCTGTCGCCGTCAAGGCTCCGGGCTTCGGTGACCGTCGCAAGGCCCAGCTCGCCGACATCGCCATCCTCACCGGTGGCGAGGTCGTCAGCGAAGAGGTCGGCCTGTCCCTCGAGACCGCCGGCATCGAGCTGCTCGGCAAGGCCCGCAAGGTCGTCGTCACCAAGGACGAGACCACCATCGTCGAGGGCGCGGGCGATCCCGACGCCATCGCCGGTCGCGTCAACCAGATCCGCGCCGAGATCGAGGCGTCGGATTCGGACTACGACCGCGAGAAGCTGCAGGAGCGTCTGGCCAAGCTGGCCGGCGGTGTCGCGGTCATCAAGGCCGGCGCTGCCACCGAGGTCGAGCTCAAGGAGCGCAAGCACCGCATCGAGGACGCCGTCCGCAACGCGAAGGCTGCCGTCGAGGAGGGCATCGTCGCCGGTGGTGGCGTGGCCCTGCTGCAGGCCGCTCCGGTTCTCGACGACCTGAAGCTCGAGGGTGACGAGGCCACGGGTGCCAACATCGTCAAGGTTGCCCTCGAGGCTCCGCTGAAGCAGATCGCGTTCAACGCCGGCCTCGAGCCCGGCGTCGTCGCGGAGAAGGTTCGCAACCTGCCCGCCGGCAGCGGCCTCAACGCCGCCACCGGTGAGTACGAGGACCTCCTCGCCGCCGGCATCAACGACCCGGTCAAGGTCACCCGCTCGGCGCTGCAGAACGCGGCGTCCATCGCGGCCCTGTTCCTGACCACCGAGGCCGTTGTCGCCGACAAGCCGGAGAAGGCCGCGCCCGTCGCGGACCCGACCGGCGGCATGGGCGGCATGGACTTCTGAGTCCGGCTCACCAGCTCGCGCGAAGCCCGATCCCACACCGTGGGGTCGGGCTTCGCCCGTTTTAGCTGACCGAGCCTCGTCCGAAACACGTGAACAATTCCGTTCGACCTATTTTTCTGTGAATTCTTCACAACATGTCGATGCGCTGCCTGTGGGCTGAAACAGTGATATAACCCTTCTGTCCGAAATTTCGTTTCAGTAACAAGGGGAGAATCCATGCTGCTTCTGCTGCTCCAGTGGGCCGCCGCCAACCCTGACTTCATCCAGGTTCTCGACAGCTTCAGCGACGTCGCCATCGGCTAGGAGACGCCGCCATCGGCTAGAAAAGGAGTTCCGCTGTGGAACCAATGGGGCTGTTCGAATTCCTGGACTTCCTGGTGCTTGCCTTCTCGGCATTCGGTTCCTCGTAGACTGGGTTCGTTCCCGACATCGAACCGTGACCGCAGCGGTATTTTTCCGCCGCTGCGGTCACGCGTGAAAGGCTCTTTCCTTTACATGCGCTCCACCCTCCGTTCCCGGACCGTCATCGCCGGACTCGCCCTGCTCTCCCTCGCCGGCCCGACCGCCGTCGCCACCGCCGAACCCGCCCCCTCCGACGCCGGGACCGTGGACGCGGCCTCGACCGGTGCCTACGTCGACCACATCGACCGGATCACCGATCGCAAGGTCACCGCGCACGTCTACTCGCCGTCCATGGGGCGCACGATCCCGCTCGAGATCCTGCTTCCGGCCGACACGACCACGCCGAAGCCCGTCCTGTACCTGCTCAACGGAGCCGGCGGCGGCGAGGACAATGCCACCTGGACGCAGAAGACCGACGTCGAGTCCTTCTTCGCGGACAAGGGCGTCTACGTGATCACGCCGATCGGCGGCGCCTTCTCGTACTACACCGACTGGCAGAAGGACGATCCGGTCCTCGGCCGGAACAAGTGGGCCACCTTCCTCACCCGGGAACTGCCGCCGGTCGTCGACGCCACGTTCGCGACCACCGGCGCCAACGCGATCGCCGGCCTGTCGTCGTCGGCGACCTCGGTTCTCGACCTGGCCATCGCCCGTCCCGGCCTGTACCGCGCCGTCGGTTCCTACAGCGGTTGCGCGTCCACCAGCGACGAACTGGGCCGGGCCTACGTGACGACCGTCGTCGAATCGCGAGGCGACGGCAACGTGGAGAACATGTGGGGTCCGGCAGACGACCCGGACTGGGTCGCCCACGACGCCATCGTCAACGCGGAGAAGCTGCGCGGCACCGACCTGTACGTATCGAGCGGGACCGGACTGCCCGGCCAGTACGAGCGCCTCGATCAGGCCCAGGTGAACGGCGACGTGGAGGCGCTCGCCAATCAGATCCTCGTCGGCGGGGCCATCGAGGCCGCGACGGACGAGTGCACGCACCGGTTCGTGAACCGGCTCGGTGAACTCGACATCCCGGTGCAGGCCGTGTTCCGCCCGGTCGGCACCCACTCGTGGGGCTACTGGCAGGACGACCTGCACCAGTCGTGGCCGATGATCGAGGCCGCCCTGAACCGGTAGACGGGCCGCCGCTTCTACCAGTACTGCTTCCGCGTCCCGTCGGTGTCGGCGACGAACACGACGGCGTCGGCACCGGCGACCGCGGCCGGCGTCAACGGAATGTGGCCGGGCACGATCGGCTCGCCCGCACCGACGGACGACGGCAGCGCAGCCCGCAGCTCCGGCACCGGGAACAGGGCTTTCCGGCCGGTCGCCGCGGCGAGCGCGTGCTGGAGGGTGCCCGATTCCGGGCGGGGTGCGGCGTCGGTCGCCACGAACACGTAGCGCTCACCGAGTTCGAGCCCGGCCAGCGCACCGGCACTGCACCAGCTCGCATTCTCCGGCCCGACCTGCATCCCGGACTCCGCCCGCTGCAGGTGCGCGTTGTGCGCGAACAGCAGGATCGGTCCGCGCCGCTGTTCCTGCGCGACGAGCGCGAGCAGGTTCGCGGCCATCATCTCGGCGCGGATCCCGAGCAGATTCCCGATCCGGTCGGGTCCGGCCGTCGCCATGGCCGCGTGATAGCGCAGCAGGCCCGACGCGGTGCGGGCGTGCGCGACGGCGTCCTCGTATCCGTCCGGGTCGGCGGGCCGCAGGAGAGGTCCCGCGCGGTGCAGCGCACCGGCGAGATCGTCGGCGACGAGGCGAAGCTCCCGCGCCCGATCCGAATTGCCGATCGAGACGGCAGGATCGAACATCGCCGCCTCGTTCGTCCAGTCCGCGTCGTCGCCGAGCAGCGCGTCGAGATCCCGGATCGACGCCGGTCGCAGCGGCGCGGGCAGGTATTCGACGACCGTGGACAGTGCGCGGCGCGGGCTCGGTGCCGCGGAGAACTCCAGCGGCGCGTCGAAGCCGTGGAAGCGAACCCGATCCTCCGGGGCGACGCCGGAGTTGTGCGCGCGGAGCCAGTCGACGAGTTCGCGGTTGCCCGGCACGGCACCGAAACCGTGACTGAACCCGGTCGCGAGCACCGTCTCGAGCTCCGCGGGCGCCCCGCACACGTAGTCGTCGACGATCGACGCGGCGAAGATGTCGGTTTCGAGCGCGATCGACCGGAATCCCCGGTCGACCAGGTGACTCAGAAAATCGTTGCGCAGCAACGGAAACGCCTCGATACCGTGGGTCGGCTCACCGAGTGCGAGCACGGCCGGTGGCTCGGGCCGCGCGGCGAGCAGTTCGTCGAGTACCCGGCCGAGGCTCTCGCGGTCGTCGAGTGGGCGGGCGATTTCCTGCAGCGATGTGGTGGTCGGCATGAACACTCCTCTGGCGGAAGTACCTACCCCGTCGACAGTATCGTTGAAGGATCGGGTGAGACTTTCACGAAGATCACCTGTGGTTTCCGGTTCGAAGTCTCAAACGGAGGTGCGCCCTGCGACCCGTCGACCTGGCCCGCGAGCACGGACTGTCGGCGCAGGCGATCCGCAACTACGAGGACGCGGGCATCCTGCCGCCGGCCGAGCGCAGCGCCACCGGATACCGCCGATACACACAGGTGCACGCGCATGCCCTGCGTGCCTTTCTCGCGTTGCGCGCCGGGCACGGCCACGGGCAGGCGGCGGAGATCATGCGCCGCGTCAACCGCGGTGACGCCGAGTCCGCCTGTCGTCTCATCGACACCGCCCACGTCGACCTGCTGACCGAGCGGGAAACCCGTGCCGAGGTAGCGTCGGCGCTCGGTGCCCTGTCCACCGCGACCCCGGCTCCGAGCGGTGGGCCGCTGTCCGTCGGCGAACTCGCGTACCGGCTCGGCGTGCACCGGGCCACGCTGCGCGCGTGGGAAGCCGAAGGCATCCTGCGTCCCGGCCGCGACCGTGCCACCGGCTACCGCAACTACGGGCCGGACTGTGTGCGGGACGCCGAGATCGCGCGGCAGTTGCGGCGCGGCGGATATCCGCTGATCCGGATCGCGCGGTTCGTCGATTCGGTGCGTGAGGCGGGCGGGACCGAGGAACTGCGGGTCTTCCTCGAGTCCTGGCAGGACCGGCTCGGCGCGCGCAGCCGCAGTCTTCTCGCCGGCGCGGCGCGGCTCGACGCCTATCTCACCCTGATGGAGAAGGCGGGTCCGGCCGCTTCCCGGCGGTGAGGTCCCGTCGTCAGGACACGGTCACCGGGACCGGTTCGGCGACGTTCTTGGCGAGACGCGCCGCGATCGCGGCGCACACCAGCAGCTGAATCTGATGGAAGAGCATCAGCGGCAGCACGATCAGCCCGATCGGCTGACCGGGGAACAGGACCGTCGCCATCGGCAGGCCGGTCGCGAGGGACTTCGTCGACCCGCAGAACAGGATCGCGGTGCGGTCCTCGTAGGTGAAACCGAGACGGCGCGACCCGAACCACGTGAGCGCAAGGACGAGTGCGAGCAGGACGATGCACACGGCCGCCAGAGCCAGCAGGCGCGCGATCGACAGGCTCGACCAGATGCCCTCGTTCATGCCGCGGCTGAACGCGACGTACACCACGAGCAGGATCGCGCCGCGGTCGACGAGTTTGAGGGCCTTGCCGTGCTCCTTCACCCACGTGCCGATCCAGCGGCGCAGCACCTGGCCGGCCGCGAACGGCACGAGCAGCATGAGCACGATGTCCAGCACCGCGGAGGCGCTGAACGTCACGCCCTGCGTCGCCATGGTCAGCGCGACCAGAACCGGGGTGACGAAGATGCCGAGCAGGCTCGACGCGGACGCGCTGACGATCGCCCCGGGAATGTTGCCGCGCGCGACCGAGACCAGCGCGATCGACGACTGCACCGTCGAGGGCAGCAGGCACAGGTACAGCACCCCGATGTACAGCGGGTCCGTCAGCAGCCACGGCACCAGTGCTTTCGCGGCCAGCCCGAGCAGCGGGAAGAACACGAACGTGGTGGCGAGGATCGCCGCGTGCAGCCGCCAGTGCTTGAGGCCGTCGACCGCCTCGCGGGTGGACAGGCGCGCGCCGTACAGGAAGAACAGCAGCCCGATCGCGATCTTGGACGCCCACGTGAACCCGGTGAGCACGACTCCGCCGGCGGGCAGCAGCGCCGCGACCGCGACCGTCGCGAGGATGCCGACCAGGAACGGGTCGAGTCGGTTCAGCACGGGAATCTTCGAGAGCATGATTCGACCGTAGGGGAACCACCGCTGATTTACAGAACCGATCACCACGATTACTGTCATCACGAATCGTGATCGGAGGTGGATGTGTTCGATCCCGTGCAGCTTCGGAGCTTCCTCGCCGTCGAGCGCGACCGCAGTTTCAGTGCCGCCGCGCGGCGGCTGGGTCTGCGCCAATCCACCGTCAGCCAGCACGTCGCCAAGCTCGAGCAGGCCGTGGGCCGGCGGCTGTTCCTGCGGGACACCCATACCGTCGAGCCGACCGCCGACGGTAGTGCGATGGTCGGTTTCGCCCGCGACATCCTCGACCGGCACGACGCCGCACGCCGCTACTTCCAGGACTCCCCGGTCAGCGGCCGGCTGCGGTTCGGGGCGTCCGAGGACCTGGTACTGCACGAACTCCCGGCGATCCTCGGCGAGTTCCGGCGCAGCCACCCGCGGGTGGATCTCGAACTCACCGTCGCGCTGAGCGAGGAACTGCACCGGCGCCTCGACGACGGCGAACTCGACCTGATGTTCGGCAAACGCCGGCCGGGGGAGCAGCACGGGGAACTGATCTTCCGCGACCGTCTCGCGTTCCTGGCCGCCCCCGGCTTCACGCTCGAGCCGGACGGACCGGTGCCGCTGGTGACCTATCCGCCTCCGTCGCTGACCCGGGAGATCGCGCTCGATGTGCTGCAACGCGCCGGATTCGGCGCGCGTATCACGTGCGTCGCGGACAGTCTCAACGGCCTGCGCGCGGCGGCGCTGGCCGGGCTCGGCGTCGTGCTGCACGCGCGCAGTCTCCCGCCCGCCGGTCTCGAACCGGTGCGGGCGGGAACGCGACGGCTCCCCGACGCCGGCGATCTCGAGTTCGTGCTGCTGGCGCGGCGCTCGGCGATCCTGGACAACGCCCACCGACTGGGCCGGGACACCGGACTCCGGTGACGGCCGTACCCGTCACTCCGGCAGCAGCATCCACAGGGCCAGGTAGACCAGTGCGGCACCGCCGCCGGTGACGAAGGCGGCGACGACGACACCCGCACGGACGAGATTGACGTCGACGTTGAAGTATTCGGCGAGGCCGCCGCACACGCCACCGAGCATGCGCTGCGTGCGGGAACGGACGAAGGGGCGGGGCGTGGAGTTGCTTTCGAATGTCATGCGTACAGCGTGCCGCCGGGACGCACTCGGGCACATCCGGTGACCCCCCGATTCCGACCCTGATCTTTCGCCTCGGGGTCGCTGCCTACTTGCGGGCGGCGAGCGTCTTCCTGAAGATCACCATCGGCAGCAGCAGGCGGGCGATCACCGACACCGCCCACACGATCACGGTTGCGAGGACCCACGTCGTGATACCGCTGATCTTCAGGCCGTCGCTGACGAGTGCGGTGACGATCAGCGCGACCAGCGTCGAGACGAGGGCGCTGCTGCCGAGCAGCACGGGTGCCTTCGTCACCGAAACCTGGCGGATGAGCGGGTCGATGACGACCGCGACGACCGTGAAGATCACCACGGCGATGAGGAACGCAACTGGGGTGAGAGACATGTCGGGGAGCACCCATGCCCCGACGATCAGGGCGATCGCGTTGGCGATCAGGGCGACGACCGCAGTCGCGAGGAGTCGCATCATGCGGTCAGAGTAGACCCACCGAGCCCGAATCGTCTGGAATCGCGGTGAGGCGAACCCTGGGCGGTGTCGGCGTGTCCCGGCAGGATGGGAAAGCGTTCGCTGCAGAAAGGACACTCAGATGACCGACACCGTTGTCGCCGGCCGCCGCGCCGCGCTCGCCCTGCGCTACGGCACCGCCGAAGCCGAACGTGCCGAGCAGGCCGGGGAGCACGTGTGGAACGAGGTGCTCGCCACGCAGCTCGCGCACCGCTCGGTGCGGAAGTTCCTGCCGGACAGCGTGTCCGAAGAACAGTTGCGCGCGATCGTCGCGGCGGCGTCGTCTGCGGCGAGCTCGAGCAACCTGCAGTTGTGGAGTGTCGTGGCGGTGACCGACCGGGATCGGCTCGGCCGGATCGCGGCTCTCGCCGGGGACCAGGACGCGGTGCGCAACGCACCTCTGCTGCTGGTGTGGGTCGCCGACCTCGCGCGCGCCGGCCGCATCGCCGAGCAGAACGATCGCGACCTCGTCAATGCGGGCTTCGTGGAATCGGCACTGCTCGGAGTTGTCGACGCGACGCTCGCGGCACAGAACGCCGCCCTCGCCGCGGAATCGTTGGGCCTCGGCACCGTGTACATCGGGGCGATCCGGAACCACCCCACCGAGCTCGCCGAGGAGCTGAACCTGCCGGCTCACAGTTTCGCGGTGGTCGGGCTCGTCGTCGGGCATCCGGATCCCACCGCAGCCGCCGAGGTCAAGCCGCGGCTGGGCGTCGATGTCGTGCTGCACCGCGAACAGTACGACCTGGAGGCGCAGGAAGCCGGCACCGCCGAGTACGAGGCTCGCATCTCCGCGTTCTACCGCGAGCAGGGCCTGGCGGACAGCTGGACCGATCGGGTGGTGGGCCGGTTCGCGACCCCGGGTGCGCTCGGGGTCCGGGAAGGGCTGAAGGAAGCACTCGAACGCCGGGGGTTCGATCTGAACTGACCGACCGTACGAACGCGAATGCGGGTGAGCACACTGCTCACCCGCATTCGTCGTCTCGCCCTCTTCGGGTGTCGGGAATCGGTATTTCACCGGATTCGCAGAAAAAGTCCCCACTGTCCGGATTCAACTGATAGCTTCTCGCCCGTGACCGAATGGTTACCAGATCTATACCGTTCGATATCGAGGGGGTGAGAGGCGTGGAGATTCTCGAGATCATCATCCAACTTCTGCTGTCGCTCTCCTGACGGCCCACAGCGGCGACCGCGGCGCAACCGCCGTGGTCGCCGCATGCATTCGACGAAAAGGTATGTGGTGCATCGTATCCCGAGTCTGCTGGGCGCCCTGGTGATGCTCGCGGCGGTGGTCGCGTTCGTCGTGCCGCAGGCAACCGCGCAGCCGACATCCGGCGCGCATCTCGTCCGGGTGGAGACCGTCGATACCCGGCAGCAGATTCTGATCGTCCACTCCGCCGCGATGGACCGGGAGATCCCCGTACGGGTGATTCTTCCGTCCGACAGGTCGCGCCCGCGCCCCACCCTGTACCTGCTCAACGGGTACACCGGCGGGGAAGAACCCGGCAACTGGCACGACCGCACCGACGTCGTCGCGTTCTTCGCCGACAAGAACGTCAACGTCGTCACCCCGATCGGTGGTCGGGCCAGTTACTACACCGATTGGCGCAGTGACGATCCCGTGCTCGGACGCCACAAGTGGTCGACGTTCCTCACTCGTGAGCTTCCGCCGATCGTCGACGCCACTCTCGGCACATCCGGTCGCAACGCGATCGCCGGCGTGTCGGCCTCGGCGACCTCGGTCCTCAATCTCGCCGTGGAAAGCCCCGGACTGTATCGCGCGGTCGGTGCATACAGCGGGTGCCCCTCTACGAGCGACCCGGTGAGCAGACGCTTCGTCGAAATGGTCGTCGAGGGGCGCGGGCGGGGTGACGTGACGAACATGTGGGGTCCCGTCGGGGATCCGGCG
>NZ_JADZGH010000230.1:23493-32741 GCF_015865005.1 Rhodococcus sp. CX | reverse complement strand
TGCGCGGCCTCGAACTCTACGTCTCCAGTGGCACGGGGCTTCCCGGGTACGACGACACGCTGGACGGCCGTGAGGTCGCGGGCAATCCGCTCGTGCTCATCCGGCAGGCCGGTACCGGTGGAGTCATCGAGGCCGCAACCGGTGAATGCACGCGGCGGTTCGTCGCGAGACTCGACGAACTCGGCATTCCCGCCCACGTCGAGCTCCGCCCCACCGGGACCCATTCGTGGACCTACTGGCAGGACGACCTGCACCGGTCGTGGCCGATCTTCGACCGCGCCCTGCGCTGAGCGCCGCCGTAGGTTCCGGCCGGTGGCCCATCACGGTCAGTTGCACACCACGACGAGGCCGAGACCTCGCCAGACCTGGGTCTCGATCCGGTCGAACTCGTGGTCGTCGCGGTCGTAGACGGTGTCGGTCTCGGTGCGGTAGCCGCGGTCGCGCTGCTCGGTGACCGTGCACGAATCCGAGGAGATGCCGGAGCGGTTGAGCACCGTGTACGGCACGCCTTCGGCGTCGAGCGTTGCGCGGGCTGCGGATTCGCTCATCCCGACCACGTACGGAGCCGACGCGGCGGACGCGGCGGGGCCCCCGAGGAGCAGGGCGGCTGCGGTGGCTGCAGTGACGGCGGCGGCGGAGACGATGGTGCGCATGGTGATTCCTTTCGGAGATGCGAACAGGCGTGCAGAACAGGAAAGTGTTGGTGCGAACGGGATATGGGCTGTGATCCCGAGCCGTTCCCATCGTGGCTCGACAGCCCCACCGGGCACATCGGGTGAGCCACCCATCTGCACCCTGAATTCGCGGGTCGGGGTTTCTCGGGGAACGGGCGCGGTACCGTCGAAGCCATGGCCGAACCGAAACGGGTGGCTCTGGCACTCGGCAGTGGGGGTGCGCGCGGATACGCGCACATCGGAGCGATCCAGGCTGTGACCGGACGCGGCCTCGAGATCGTCGGCATCGCGGGATCGTCGATGGGTGCGCTGGTCGGCGGGCTGTACGCGGCGGGCAAGCTCGACGAGTACACCGACTGGGCGCTGACCCTCACCCAGCTCGACGTGGTGCGGTTGCTGGACGTGTCGGTGACGTCACCCGGTGCCATCCGCGCCGAGAAGGTGCTCGCCCGGGTCCGCGAGATCCTCGGCGACGTGCAGATCGAGGACCTGCCGCTCCCATTCACCGCGGTCGCGACCGATCTGGCTGCGGGCCGGCCGGTGTGGTTCCAGCGCGGGCCGCTCGACGTCGCCATCCGCGCTTCGATCGCGATTCCCGGCGTCATCACTCCGGCGGTCCTCAACGGGCGGGTGCTCGTCGACGGCGGCACTCTTGCACCGCTGCCGGTCGCGCCGACCGTGGCGCTGGCGTCGGACCTGACGATCGGGATCAGTCTCAGCGGTGAGGAACGCGGCCTCGCGTCGCCGGTGAACGTCAGCGCCGAACCGCGTCCGGTCGAGGAATGGATCGGCCGCTTCCGCCGTAGCGCCGGGTTCCTGCTCGAACGCGACATCGTGCGATCGGTCGTGGGCCGGTTCGGTTCGGCCCGGGCCCATACGGATTCGAGCCCTGCCGACTCCGGTAACGGCGCGGACTCCGATATCACTGCCGACTCCGATGCCGCTGCCGACGCGGAGGTGTTCGAGCCGCCCGTCGACCCGGCGCTCGAAGCCGCCGCGGTGGCGTCCGGCGGTGTCGCCGCGCCGAAACTCGGCCGCGTCGCGGTGATGAGCCGGTCGATCGACATCATGCAGTCGGTGCTGGCCCGGCATCAGCTCGCCGCGTACCCACCGGATGTGCTGGTCGAAGTACCGCGCAGCGCATGCCGCAGCCTCGATTTCCACAAGGCCGCCGAGATGATCGAACTCGGCCGGACACTGACCGAAGCGGCTCTCGACAACGCCGGGTTCCTCGAGGCGCGGGCCGGTGGCGAGCACGGTCCTCCGCAACCGGGCGATCACGGACCCGCAGAGGGATCGCCGGAATAGCAGGGGATCGTGGCCCCGACTCGGCGCAATGCCGGTGTGTTCGCGGTCGAGGGGGAGGACACTCGGGTGATGAGGCGTGGTGATGGCCGGTGAACGCGAAGGATCGAACCTGGGACCTCGGTTACGCGGCCGCGTGGCGGCTGGTGCGCGCACTGCCGGATCGCTGGGCGCTGCGCCTGTTCTATCTCGCAGCCGATCGCGCCGCTCGCAACGGTGGACCGGATCAGTTGCGGCGCAACCTATCCCGTGTTCTCACCATTCCAGCGGAGGAGGTCCCCGACGAGCTCGTGCGCGCGAGCCTGCGTTCGTACGCGCGGTACTGGTGCGAGGCCTTCCGGCTTCCGTCGATGGATCCGGTCCGGCTCGCCGACGACATCGAAACCTCCGCCACCGGACTCGAACACATCCACGAATCGGTCGAGCGCGGCAAGGGCGCGGTGCTGGCCCTGCCGCACAGCGGAAACTGGGATCTGGCGGGCGTCTGGGTGACGCAGCGTGTGGGCTCGCCGGTCGTCGTCGCCGAGCGACTGCGGCCGGATTCGCTGTTCCGGCGCTTCGTACGGTTCCGTGAGGGATTGGGATTCGAGATCATTCCGCTCACCGGCACGGAGACGCCACCGCTCGAGCAGCTGGCGGCACGGCTGCGCGAGGGCCGGATGGTCGGGCTGCTCGCCGAACGCGATATGACCGGCACGGGCGTGCCGGTCACCTTCTTCGGCGAACCGGCCCGCATGCCGGCCGGTCCCGCCCGGCTCGCGATCGACACCGGTGCGCCGCTGCTGCCGGTGAACTGCTGGTTCACGCCGAACGGTTGGGGTTTCCAGGTGGGCCCGCCCATCGAGGCCGTCGACGGTGTGCAGGGCACGACGCAGGCGCTGGCCGACCGGTTCGCCGCCGCGATCGCCGCGCATCCTGCCGACTGGCACATGCTGCAACGGGTGTGGACCGCCGACTTCGACGGCCACCGATGATCTACTCTGAGCCGGTGGAGACCGTACCGATCCAGCTGCCGGGGGGTACCACCGCGCCGGTCCGCCTGTTTCCGGGCCCGGACCACGAGCACGAGACGCGACGCGACGCCGCGAGGATCGTGGTGGTCGTCGTCCCCGGACTCGGAATCCCGGCCGGCTACTACGAACCGTTCGCCGACGCGCTGACCGGACACGGCTTCGACGTCGCGATCTGCGAGCTCCGCGGGCAGGGCGACAGCCGGCCGCGCCCGGACGCCGACAGCGTCTACGGCTACCACGAGCTGGTGTCCGTGGACTTCCCCGCAATGCTCGAGGTCGTCCGCGAACGATTCCCCGATTCGACCCCGTTCCTGCTGGGACATTCGATGGGCGGCCAGCTCGGGGTGCTCTACGCGTCGCGGGTCCGCGGCCGCCTCGGCGGACTGATCCTCGTCGCCTCCGGAACCCCCTACTACCGGCACTTCCCGGGCTCCCGCGGACCCGGCCTGCTGCTCGGGTCCGCGGCCATGTCGATCACCGCGAGCGTCGCGGGATTCTGGCCCGGCGACCGGCTCGACATCGGCGGGTTCGGACGCCAGTCCCGCGTGCTCATCTCGGACTGGGCGCGCCTGGCCCGCAGCGGACGATTCGAGCCTTACGGTGCCGACATCGACTACGAGGAGCGCCTCGCGCGGCTGAAGCTGCCGGTGCTGTCGATCACCATCGAGAACGACGACATGACCCCGGTCGCCGCGGCCCGGCACCTGCTCGAGAAGCTTCCGGCGGCCGAGGTCACCACCTGGCACCTCGACCGTCCGCTCGGGCACAACGGCTGGATCCGGGACAACGCGGAGATCGTCGAGCGGGTCGCGGCCTGGTTGCACGACCGCTGACCCGCCCGGTTGTCAGCGGAGCTTGTCCTCCAGGAACGTGAACGTCAGCGCCGACTTGAACGCGGCCTGCGCGTTGTCCGCCGCGCCGCCGTGCCCACCCTCGATGTTCTCGTAGTACCGCACCTGATGTCCCTGCTCCTCGAGACGGGCGACCATCTTCCGGGCGTGGCCGGGATGTACCCGGTCGTCGCGGGTCGAGGTGGTAATCAGGATCGGCGGGTACGTCGCGTCGGGGTCGACGTTCTGATAGGGCGAGTACTCCTTCAGGAACGCCCACTCGTCCGGGTTGTCGGGGTCGCCGTACTCGGCCGTCCACGACGCGCCCGCGAGCAGCAGGTGGTACCGCTTCATGTCCAGCAGGGGCACCTGGCACACGATCGCCCCGAACAGCGACGGGTAGCGGGTGAGCATCACGCCCATCAGCAGACCGCCGTTGCTGCCGCCCTGGATACCGAGCTTCTCCGCGGTGGTGATGCCCCGCGCGACGAGGTCCTTCGCGACCGCCGCGAAGTCCTCGAACACCTTGTGCCGGTTCTCCTTCAGCGCCTGCGTGTGCCAGGTGGGGCCGTACTCGCCGCCACCGCGGATGTTCGCGATCACATAGGTGTAGCCGCGTTCGAGCCATGCCCGGCCGATGCCGCCGCTGTAGGCGGGCACCAGCGAGTTCTCGAATCCACCGTAGCCGTACAGCAGGGTCGGCGATGGGGTGTCGGTGTTGCTGCCCACCACGAAGTACGGCACCTGGGTTCCGTCGTCGGACGTCGCGAAATACTGTGTGACGGAAATGTTCTCGGCGTCGAAGAACGAGGGCGCCTGCTTGATCGCCGTCAGCGGACCGTCGACCGTCCCGGACAGCAGAGTCGCGGGGACGGTGAAACCGCTGGAGTTGAGGAAGAAGTCGTCGCTCTCGAGGGGATCGACGTCGATGATCGAGGTGGACGTCGCCGGCGGAACGCCCTCGAGCGGGCGGTCCTCCCACCCGTCCGGCCCCGGCGTGAGCACCCGCACCTCGGTCTGCACGTCGCGCAGCGTCACGAGCAGCAGGTGGTTGCGGGTCCACGCGTACTGCTCGAGCGAGGTGTGCTCGTCCGGGGTGAACAGCACCGTGAACTCGCGTGATCCCGCCAGGAACGCCGGATAGTTCGTGGCCAGCAGTGCGCCGGCCGGGTATCCCAGCCACGGCGACCGGGTGCGCACCAGCAGATGGTCGCGGTAGACGCCGGCCCCGGCGTCGTCCGGCACCTCGAGCTTCACCAGTTCGCCGTCGTCGGTCAGCTCGAACCGGTGCGCGTTGTAGAAGTCCAGGGCCCGTTCGACGAAGGTCCGCTCGTATCCGGGCGTGCGGTCGTACGACGCGCCCACCGCCACGTCGGTCTTCTCGCCCTCGAACACGATCTCCGCCTCGGAGACCGGGGTGCCGCGCCGCCACCGCTTCGCGATGCGCGGATATCCCGAATCGGTGAGCGACCCGTCGCCGAAATCGGTACCGACGTAGACGGAGTCCGTGTCGATCCACCCGATGTCCGTCTTCGCCTCGGGCAGTTCGAAACTGTCCGGACCCGACACGAACTGCCGTGTGACCAGGTCGAATTCGCGGATCACAGTGGCGTCCGCGCCGCCGCGCGACAATCCGATCAAGGCGCGCGTGTGGTCGGGACGCAGCACCTGCGCGCTCGACCACACCCAGTTCTCGCCCTCCTGTTCGGCGAGCGCGTCCAGATCGACGAGCACGTCCCACTCCGGGTCGTCGCGCAGGTACTGGTCCATCGTGGTGCGGCGCCACAGACCCCGGACGTGCTCCGCGTCCCGCCAATAGTTGTAGAGATACTCGGCGCGCCGCCGGGCGTAGGGAATCCGCGCATCGGTGTCGAGCACCTCCCGGATCCGGGACTGCAACGTCTCGAACTCGTCGGTGCGGGTGTACTCGTCGACGGTGAGTGCGTTCCGGGCGCGCACCCAGTCCAGCTGCTGCTCGCCGGTGACGTCCTCGAGCCAGAGGTACGGGTCGGTCGGGTCGGAGGCCGTGGCGTCGGCGTTCGTCGCAGAGGTCATGTGGCTATTTCTACCCGGACCGGCACACTTGCGGGCATGCAGCTGCATCCAACCGACGCACGTCGCGACTGGCTCGGCGATCGCCTGCCCAGCGATCTGTTCCTCGTGTACTGCTTCGACGCGCCGTCTGCGCTGCTGGAACGGGTGCTCGCCGACCTCGCCGCGCGGGCCGCGAGGATCGGGGACCTGCGCACCCGGGCCGTCGACGTCCCGGGCCTGCTCGACTACCCGTACTGGACGAATCGCGAGATCGGCGACGACCAGTTCAGGACACATCCCGGCGGCGACTGGGCAGCGGTGACGGCCCTGCTCGGCACGCTCGTCGAGGGCCGCGTCGACATCCGCGTCTCGCCGTGGCGGCTGCACCTGATCCCCGACGTGACGGGCGCACCCGGGGGAGACGGGGCCGCGCTGCTCGCGGTGCTGCAGATCTCGCACGCGTTCGCCGACGGAGTGAGTGCGTCGGCGTTGGCGCGTGCCCTGTTCGAGAAGGACGCGCCGCCGCGCACCGAGCCGCCCCGCGCCCCGGCGCCGCCGGCCATGCTCGTACGCGCGGCGGCGAAACTGCCGGGACAGATCGTCGGGGTGGTCGCCGACGGGGTGCGGGCGAGCCGGGCCGAACAGGAACTGGCCGGACCGGGCGTGCCGCCCCCGGCGCCGGGCTGCCCGCTCGTCGCGGTGAACACCGCGCCCGGTCCCCGCCGCACGGTGCGGACCCTCGTGTGCGACGCCGCCGACCTACGGCGCGCCGGCACCGTCACGGTCGCGGCGCTGGCCGCGATCGGTCCGGCACTCGCCGCGTTCCTCGAGATCGAGGAGGGCCTCGGTGCGGAGGTCCCGGTCGCGGTGCCCACCGGCGGCGCCGAACGCAACGCCTATCGCAGCGTCGGAGTCGCGCTGCGCCCGGACATCCGCGACAGCGGCCAGAGGGCCGCCGCGATCGCCGCCGAACTGGAGCTGCGGCGACGCCGCGTCGCGCACCCGGCGATGGCCGTGCGGTCCCGGACGGAGGATCACGTGCCCGCCCCGCTGCTGCGATTCGGCACCGACCGCACCGACCTGTCCGTCGTTCCGCCGACCGTCACCGGGAACACCGTGGTGTCGAGCGTGAACCGCGGCAGCGCCGACCTCGTGCTCGGCGGCGGCGCGGTGCGGTTCACCACCGGATACCCGAGCCTGTCACCGGTGATGGCACTGACCCACGGCGTGCACGGCATCGGCGACGCCGTCGCGGTCTCGGTCACGACGAGCCCCGATGTGCTCGACGGCGCCGCACTCGACCGGTACGTGGATCTGCTCCGGAAGTCGCTGGCCGGACTGTAGCCGGGTGCGGCACCGCGGACCGTCAGCGGAAGTAGTCGCCGAATCCGAAGATCGCGTCGAAGGCGCTCGTGGGCAGCACGTCCACGTAGTTGACGCGGTAGTCCGGATACGAGGTGCGCATCAGGGCGTGCACGAACTGCGTCGCGTGGATCGCATCCACGGCGTCGATCGTGACGACGAGCTCGACCAGAGCGTTGTCGCTGCGACCCACGCAACCGTGATGCGGAACGATCGGCTCGAGGAAGTCGTCGAAGTCGTCGTCGCTCAGAAGATCGACGAGCACATCGAGTTCGATCATCGCGTTGTATTCCATGTGTGTCCTCCCGTGTCGAACACCCGAGCGGCCTCGCGCCGCGCGGGTTGGTGTCGATCGGGAAGACGCACGGCGACATCATGCCCGAGTCCCGGAGGGTCCGCACGGGGACCGGCCGCCGTGTCACACAGCCCCTTGTCTCACACAGCGGCCCCGAACACCGCTCGTTCGCGGCGACGCTGCTTGCGCGCGAGCACGGAGACCAGCGCGCGCAGGAAGAACGGCAGTTCCTTGCGGGCCCGCTCGGCTTCTTCGGGGGTCATGACCGCGAAGACCCGGGTGAGGTCGAAGTCCATGCGAGCGCCGCGTTGCGCGCCCTTCTCGAAGGTCTGCCATGACTCGGCGGACACGTAGCCGGTGATCAGCGGAAACACGGTGCGCTCCTCGTCGGCGATGTGTTCGTCGAGCATCGCCCGGAGCCGGCGGACGGTCTGCGCGAATTCGGCGATCGCGGTCTTCTGCGGCAGTGCCCCCGCCGAGCGGACGAGATCGTCGAGGAGCGGGTCGATCTCGTCGTGATCGTCCGTCAGTTCGGTGAAATCGACGTGCGGGCCCGCCGACTCGGTGATCAGGGGCCACAACGAGAAGTCCTCGACGTTGTGGTGATGGTGGAGACTCGCGGCGAAGAGGGAGACGTAGCCGGAGATCGCGGCGCACCGGGCGTGGTCGAAACGCGACCGGTCGGCGACCATTTCGTCGGCGAGACGGGAGAGCCGGGCGAGGTCGTGGACGATCACGCGGTGCGCGAGACGCATACCGAGCAGTTCTTCATCCGTGGTGAGGCGTGGAGCCTTGGTCAGAGGTGTCATGTCGGTAGCGTGCCCGCCGGTGCTTGGCTGCGACTTGGTGATCGCTTGGCCGGGACGAGCGCCACTGTTGCGGGAAGCGAAAGTGGCGACCAAGTGCCTGTCCACACACTCGGACCATGACCATCACACCTTCACTTCTGTACCGCCTCAGCGCCGCCGGCGTCATCGTCGCGTTCGCGCTCAACCTGACCGGTGGCCTGCTGCATCCGGTCGTCGACGGCAACGCGCATTCCGCCGAGTCGCTGACCTCCGGGTTCAGCCCGTGGGCGCAGATGCTGTTGCTGTTCGGGACGGTCGTCCAGCTGATCGCCCTGCCGGGTGTCTACGCGTGGTTCTCCGCGAAGGCCGGGCTCGCGGGGCTGATCGGCTTCGTCCTGCTCTACGCCTCGTCGATGCTCGTCTCGCTCACGCACCTGACGATCGAGGCGTTCGCCTCCTACGAGCTTGCGGCGAACCCGGCGACCGCCCACCTCGTCCCCGCGGACGGTTCCTTGTTCCCCTCGACGGCGTTCACCGTGCTGCAGACCGCGAGCGGGCTGACGTTCATGCTCAGCATGGTCGTGTTCGGCGTGTGCCTGCTCCGCACGGGCGCCGTTCCCCGCTGGATCGGCGCGATCATGACCGCCGGCGGCCTGGTTCTGCTCCTGCCGCTGCCTGAACTGCCCGGCGTGAGCGGGCTCGTGGTCGAGTTGCCGCGGGGGCTGGCGTTCGCCGCGATGGGGGTTCTCATTCTGCGGGCGAACGGTCGTCCGCCGGTGGAGGCGGCGCCGGCGACCTCGCATCGCTCAGGCGCTCCGCTAGCCGTGTGACCAGTTCCGATGCGGCGGCCCGACACCGGGTCGCCGCATCGCCGTCTCCGATGACCTCGGCGGTCTCGGCCAGCGCGACGTCGACGGGTCCCGCGTAGAACGAACCGGAGTCGAGCC
>NZ_JADZGH010000230.1:14208-23483 GCF_015865005.1 Rhodococcus sp. CX | reverse complement strand
CGGCCCGAGAACGGGAGGAGTTCGGCGTGCAGTTCGCGAGCTGTCGCCACGTCGGCGAGGCGCGCGGCCACCCGGGCACGGAACGTTGTCATCGCCAGCCAGTAGTAGTCGCGCGGATACGGCCGGCTTCCCTCCCACAGCTGCCGGGCGCGGTCGGTGTCGCCCCGGTCCAGCAGCGCCAGGATCAGCGGGAACCGGACCGAGTGGGGACGCACCCCCTCGATCAGCTCGAGCTCTTCGACCAGTGGCGACAGGTCGCCGCGTGCCACGGCGACACCGATACGGCCGATGGTGCCGATCCACTGCGCGACAACCATGCCCTGGGCGTGCATCGTCGCCGAGATCTCGTCGTATCGGCGCAGTCCGGACTCGACGCGACCGGCCATCAACTCCACCATCGCATCGAACACGGCGAGCACCCCGAGCATCTGTGCCAGCTGATGGCCGGCCGCGTATGTGGTTGCGAGGGAAGCGCTCTCGTATGCCTGATCGAAGTCGGTGACGGCCGTGGCGGCGAGGAACCGCTGGAAGTGGGCGACCGAGACGAACCCTTCGTCGCCCACCTTCTGCGCGACGTCGAGCAGTTGCCGGGAGTTCGCGAGCCGCTGGTCGACCAGATCGGGACCGAACGCGACGTAACCGACGGCGTTGAGCGCCCGCATCATCGTCGTCGGGTCGCCGGATTCCTGGGCCAGGGTGCGGGCCTCCACGGCCGCCGCGAGGCACCCTGCGTCGTCCAGGCCTTCGAGTTCGAACACCTTCGCCACCAGCAGCAGGGCGCGGGTCGCGGTCGGGAGTGCAGGATCGGCAAGAGCGGTGTCGATCTCGTCGAGGATCTCGGTGTCCGGCTCGGGGTCGACCCGGATCGTCCAGACCACCGGCGCAGTCCACGACACGAGCGCGCGCACGAGAGAATCGCGGTCGCCGAGGGCGCGGGCCGCCCGCACCGCGCGGACCCGGGTGTCGCGTGTCCCGCCGATGTCGCCCGTGCGGGCCTGCGATCCCACCTGGCCGATCAGGATCTCCAGCAGGAGAAGGCTGTTCGGTTCGCTCGCGGTCTCCGACAACGACCGGGCCGCGGCCCACAATGCGAACGCGTCCTTGAACGAGGACTGCCGCTCGGCGGCCCGGGCACCCGCGACCACGAACTCCGCGCACCGCTCCGCGGTGGCGGGCGTCGCCGAGGCGATCGCATGGTGTGCGAGAACCGTCGGGTCGGAGTGATCACGCCGCGCGAGCATGTCGAGTGCTGCGGCGTGAATCCGCCTGCGTCGCATGGCAGGTAGGGCGTCGTAGAGGGTCTCGCGCACGAGATCGTGGCTGAACCGCAGACGATCGGGCGCGGGTTCGACGAGAATTCCGGTGACCACCGCCGGTTCGAGTGCGTCGATCATGCTCTCGTCGTCCATGTCGCTGACGGCGCCGAGGACGGACAGGTCGAAGTCGCGACCGAGCACGGCACCGCGCCGCAATGCGACGACCGTCCGCTCGGGGAGTCGAGAGATGCGGCGCGCGAGAACGTTTCGTACCCCGTCGGGAACGGCGCCACGCACGGCATCGACGCCCGGCGGCGTCCCGGGTGTGCTGCCGCCCGGCGGCGCGCCGAGCGTGCCGACACCTTCCGAGGCGATCAGGCGGCAGTACTCCTCGAGGAAGAGCGGGTTGCCGCCCGTGCGGTCGACGAGTTCGATCAGCACGTCCTCGTCGAGGTCGGCCGACCCCGCGCGACGGGCGATCGTGCGAGCCTCCTCCCGGCCCACTCCGCGCAGGGTGATCCGGGTTCCCGGAATCCCGGCGGTCGCAGCCCAGGTCGCGCGCAGATCGTCGGTGACCTCGCTGGGACGGAACGTGGCCACGACGAGGGTCGCCGAGTTCCGGGCCGAGGCGGCGACATGCCGAAGCACCTGCAGGGTCGGTTCGTCGGCCCGGTGGACGTCGTCGAGAACGAGGACGGTTCTGCGCTCGGGCGTGGACAGCAGTTGCTCGACTGCGCGGCTCAGTTCGAACGGTGATGCGGGCGGCTCCTGCTCACCGAGTCCGCGCAGGATCTCGGTCCACGGCCAGGCGGGCGGTGCACCGTCGACCTCGGGGCATCCACCCCACGCACCGAGCCGGTCCTCGGCCGTGGTCCGGTGCAGGAACGCGCGGGCGAGCGCACTCTTTCCCTCGCCCGCGTCGCCCGCGATCCACACCAGGTGCAGCCCGCTCGTCTCCGATCGGTGCGCCGCGTCGTGCAGTTGCGCGAGTTCGCCGTCCCTGCCGACGATGTCGCCGGAATCCGGGTGTTGCTGGGGGACAGACGATTCGACGCGCAGCGGGATGTCCGCCCGTTCGGGTGACAACGACGGCCGCTGCTGCAGGATGTCGCGTTCGAGTTCCTGCAGTTCGGGGGAGGGGTCGACTCCCAGCTCGTCGAGCAGGTATTCGCGGGTGCGGCGCAGCGTGGCCAGTGCGTCGGCTTGGCGACCGCAGCGATACTGCGCCGACGCCAGTAGCCGGACCGCGAATTCGCGCTCGGGATGCTCGGCGACGTGAGGGTCGAGCTGATCGGCCGCGAGTTCGACACGGCCCTCGTCGAGATAGGCGTGGGCGCGCGCTTCGAGCGCGGTGGCGTACACCTGCGTCAGACGTGTGCTCTCGATCCGGGCCCAGTCCGCGTCGAGGTGTTCGTGGTAGGGGATGCCTTTCCACCGGTCCAGCGCCTGCGACAGGATCTCGATCCGCGACGTGCGGTCGGCGGCGGTGAGTCCCTCGGTGGCGAGCCGATCGAAATGCCACGCGTCGACCGCTTCGGTGGGCAACCGCAGCGCGTAGCCGGGTGGGGCGCTCACGATGACGGTCGCCGGTGTCCGCGGTGCGCGTGCGGGTTCGAGCAGACGCCGCAGGTTCGACACGTGCACCTGGAGCGCGGCCAGTGCTTTCGGTGGCGGCCCGCCGGACCAGAGGTCCTCGATCAGAAGGTCGGTCGAGACGACGTGACCCGCGGCGACGAGGAGCCGACCGAGAACCGCACGGGCCCCCGGACCGCCGAGGGACACCGTGCGGTCGCCGACCGTGACCTCGGTCGAGCCCAGCACGCTGATGCGAACGGGCGCGGCGGACGGTGTCTGCGCTGTCATGATCGGCCCAGATTAGCGGCGGTGCAGGCAGTCCGCGAGCCCTGTGGCCGCATTCAGTCCAGGATGTCGAGGACCTTCGTGTCCTCCTGGCCGGCGAGCACCAGGGACTGGGCCACCACCATGTGCTTCTGCCAGTGAGCGAAGGCACCGGCACCGTCGCGGGCGCGCAGCAGCTTGATCAGCTTGCGCTGCGAACGGACGAACAACTTGTAGTTCTCCTCGTACTTCTCCGCATCGGTTTCGCGCTTCTCGCGGGTGACGTTCGTGGTGTGCCGTTCGTAGATCTCGTGCAGCATTCCCGCGATCAGGGCGAGGGTCGAGTTGCCTGCCAGTTGGACCATCCGGAGATGGAACCGCGCCGCGGCCTGCCCGAAGGTGCCGGACTCGAACGACGACGGAATGGTCTCGTCCACAATGCGTTCGAGTTCATCGAAGGCTTCTTCTGTGCCGTTCTCCGCCAGCAGTCGTGCGGCGGCGGGTTCGACGGCCTGGCGGGCGATGTAGACGTCGGCGACGGTGGCACCCGACAGCTCCAGCAGCAGCGACGCCGGTCGCGCAACCACCTCGGGACCCGGTACACACACGCGGGCGCCGGAGCGGGAACCGCGGCGGACCTCGACGAGCCGTTCCGCTTCGAGCACGCGGACCGCCTCGCGGAGCGTGGGCCGGCTGACGGAGAAGTGCTCCATGAGTTCGGCTTCGTGGGGCAGATGGTCGCCGTCCTTGAGCTCACCGTCGACGATCATGCGGCGCAGCTTGCGGGCGACGAGTTCGGCTGTCTTGGGCGTTCGGATCGCTCGTCCCGTCGTGCCGGGGGCATCGAAGATCGGAGCCCATGCTTCGTCGGTCACGGGGGGACACCTTCCTGCTCATATACAACTTCGCGTACCTACGTAACGTACCCGAGGATCCTTGCGCCCACTATACATAGTCAACTATGTTATCTATGTATTTGTGCGTTGTGTCACCGTGAGATCAGGCGCCGGAGTCCCGGCGAACTCCGAGGAGCGGCAATGTTGAGGACGCGGTTCACCGAAGAATTCGGAATCGAGCATCCGGTGGTGCAGGGCGGCATGATGTGGGTCGGCCGGGCGGAACTTGCCGCCGCGGTCTCCAACGGGGGCGGCCTCGGCATCATCACGGCTCTCACGCAGCCGACCCCGGAGGACCTGGTCGAGGAGATCGAGCGGTGCCGCGCGTTGACCGACAAGCCGTTCGGCGTCAATCTCACCCTCACCCTGTCGATCAACCCGCCCCCGTATGCCGAATACCGGCAGGCGATCATCGATTCCGGCGTGAAGATCGTCGAGACGGCCGGCTCCGACCCGACGGTGCACGTCGAGCACTTCAAAGAGCACGACATCAAGATCATCCACAAGTGCACCAGCGTCCGTCACGCCCTCAAGGCGCAGCGCATCGGCGTCGACGCGGTGAGCATCGACGGTTTCGAGGCCGCCGGTCATCCCGGTGAGGACGACGTCCCCGGGCTGGTGCTGATCCCGGCGTCCGCCGATGCCCTCGACATCCCGTTCATCGCCTCCGGTGGTTTCGCGGACGGACGGGGCCTCGCGGCCGCACTCGCTCTCGGTGCCGGCGGCATCAACATGGGTACCCGGTTCATGTGTACCGAGGAGAGCCCGATCCACGAGAACATCAAGCAGCAGATCGTCGGTGCCTGCGAACTCGACACCCAGCTGATCTTCCGTCAGCTCCGCAACACCATGCGCGCGGCGAGGAACTCGGTGAGCGAAGAGGTCGTCGACATCCTGAACAAAGGCGGACGCTTCAAGGACGTCAAGGATCTCGTCGCAGGCACCCGCGGCCGCAAGGTCTACGAGGACGGCGATCCCGAGGCCGGAATCTGGACCGTCGGGGTCGCGCAGGGCCTGATCCGTGACATCCCGCCGGCGGGTGAGCTCGTGCGCCGGATCGCGGCGGAGGCCGAGGAGATCCTGCTCGATCTGACGCGCGACATCACCGACTCCGTCTCCGTTTCCTGAAGGGGCGCAACATGACCCGGACCGACGCACGCGACACCGTGACGTCCGAAGAATCCCCGCTGCTCGTCACCCGGGACGGCGCGGTCGCGATCCTCACACTCAACCGGCCGGACCGGCGCAACGCCATCGACCGGGCGATGCGCAAGGCGCTGAAGAAGGAACTGTGGCGTGCCGACGGCGACGACGACGTGCGCGTCGTGGTGATCACCGGCGCGGGCACCGCGTTCTCGTCCGGTGTGGACCTGCCCGAAGCGCTGTCCGGTCCACCGCTCGGCAGCGAGGGCCCCACGCCCACCCAGGTGCTGCGCGGGATCTCGAAACCGGTGATCGCCGCCGTGAACGGGCCCTGCTACACCGGCGGCTACGAACTGGCGGTGAACTGCTCGTTCATCATCGCATCGGACCGCGCCGAATTCGCCGACACCCACGCGCGGATCGGGCTTCTCAACGGATGGGGCGGCAGCGCCATGTTGCCGCGCATGATCGGGCTTCCCGCCGCGATCCAGTTCATTCTCAGCGGCGAACCCGTCGACGGGCACACGGCGGCACGGATCGGTCTCGCCAACGAGGTCGTCGAACACGACAGGTTGCTGGACCGCACACTGGAGATCGCCCACAAGATTGCCGACGGCCATCCCGGGGCGGTGCAGCGGATGCTGCGCCTGCTCAAGGAAGGCGCGGGCACCTCGCTCGCCCACGCCCTCGGTCTCGAGGCCGAGGCCGCTGCCTCGTACCGCCCC
This sequence comes from Rhodococcus sp. CX, assembly GCF_015865005.1. NCBI lineage: Bacteria > Bacillati > Actinomycetota > Actinomycetes > Mycobacteriales > Nocardiaceae > Rhodococcus > Rhodococcus sp. CX. The sequence continues at coordinate 17,624 of NZ_JADZGH010000230.1, read as the reverse complement.
GACGGGGCCGACATCGGCGCGCGGTACGGCAAACGGCGAGCCGAGAAATCCTGAATCACAGAACGATCCGAGCGCTCGCATCATGAGAGGTGGAGGGGTGGAACAGAAGACCGCGGCGGTACTCGACGCATCGACCGGCGACTGGCGCGACCGGCTGACCACACTGCTCGCCGACTATCGGAAGCGTCCACGCCCGGCCACCTCCCGCGAGCGTTTCAAGGCTGCCCGGGCCTGGCAATCCGAACTCGTCGACGCGGGTCTCGCGGCGCCGGGATGGCCACGCGAAGCCGGCGGCATGGAACTCTCGCTGGAGGAGCAACTCGACTACTACCGGATGACGACCCGGGCCGGGGCGCCGAAACATCCGTGCCCCCTGTCGTTCATCGTGGCACCGACGATCATCGTGCACGGCACGCAGGAGCAGAAGGATCGCTTCCTCGAGCCGCTGCTGCGGGCCGACGAGTTCTGGTGCCAGGGCTTCTCGGAACCAGGCGCCGGCAGCGACCTCGCCTCGCTGTCCACCCGCGCCGTGCGTGAGGGCGACGTCTACCGGGTTACGGGACAGAAGATCTGGACCACCATGGCCGACAAGGCCGACTGGATCTTCGCGCTGGTCCGCACCGGAGCTCCCGGCCGCGGCACGGCAGGCATCACCTACCTGCTGATCCCGATGAACGCTCCCGGTATCGAGGTGCGTCCGCTGCGCGATGCCGCAGGAGGCCACCACTTTGCGGAAGTCTTCTTCGACGACGTCGAGGTACCCGTCGCCAACCGGATCGGCGAGGAGGGCGAAGGCTGGTCGATCATGCGGACCTCGCTCGGACACGAGCGGGCTACGGCCTTCCTCGCCGACGAATTCCGTTACCGCAGCACGGTCGACAAGGTGTTCCGGCTCGCCGCCGCGCAGGGTTACGCCGACGATCCGCTGATCCGGCAGGAACTCGCGAAGGTCGAGACCGGCGTCCGGGAGATCGCCGCGAACAGTGCACGAGCACTGGAAGCCGTTCTGCGAAACGAAGATCCGGGCGCGGTGGCGTCGATCAACCGCCTGGTGAAGTCGGAATTCGAGCAGCACATGCACCGGCTCGCGCTGCGCCTGACCGGATCGGGGGCGGTGCTGAACACCCGGTCCGAGGGCGTCGTCGAACACGGGCGCTGGACCTACGGATATCTGATGTCCCGCGCCGCGACGATCGGTGCGGGCACCGCGGAGATCCAGCGCAACACCATCGCGGAGAACGTGCTCGGTCTGCCGTCGCATCGCGGCGAGGGTCGCCGGGATCCGGTGGTCGCCCTGGGACGTCCGCTCACCGCTCCGGAGGAGGACGAGGCGGCGATGCGCGAGGTACTCGCCGACCTGCTCACGTCCCGCGTGGACACCGCAAAGTTGCTCGCGTGCGAGTCTGCACCCGGTGACTACGACATCGCTCTGTGGGACGAACTCGTGAAGTTCGGCCTGCCGGGACTGGCCGCGCCGGAGTCTCTCGGCGGTGGAGGCCAGCCGTTGCGGTTGTTGTGCGCGGCCGTCGAAGAGGCGGCGTACCACCTGGCGCCGGTGCCGCTCGTGCCGACCGCCATCGCCCTCGAGGTGCTCGCCGCAGCGGGCGTCGACGAGCCCGCCCGTACCGTGGTGTCCGGTGCTACCGCCGCCTTCGTCGTCCCCGTCGACGATCGGGGCTGGGTTGTCGAGTCCGGCCTGCCCGTGCTCGACGACGGCCGGTTGACCGGCAGGGTCGAACGCGTCGCGGGTGCACCCGTCGCCGGTGTGCTCGTGGTTCTCGCGACCGATGCCACCACCGGCGGCCGCGTGCTCGTCTCGGTGCAGCCGGCGGATGTCACCGTCACGGTGCAGAACTCGGTGGACCTGACCGCGACCGTCGGCATCGTCGACGCGGACGGGGCGCCGGCCACAGTGCTCGCGTCCGGGCAGGCGGTCGACGACGCGCTGGCCCGCGCCCGCCGTGTCGCGCAGCTGCTCGTCGCGGCGGACTCGGTCGGTGTCGCGAATCGGGCACTCGCGATGGCGGTGGACTGGGCCGGGCAACGCGAGCAGTTCGGGCAGCCGATAGGTTCGTACCAGGCCGTCTCGCATCGATGCGCGTATCTGCTGGTCGGTGCGGAAGGGGCGCGGGGACAGGTACTTTCGGCGTCGGACTGCGACGAGAACCATCCCGACGCGTCCATCGCTGCGAACCTCGCCGCGGCAGCCGCGCTCGGCACCGCGGTGACGGCCACGGAGGACTGCATCCAGATCCACGGCGGTATCGGGTTCACCTGGGAGCATCCCGCTCATCTACTGCTGCGCCGCGCGACGGCGAACGAGGCGTGGATGGGGCGACCCGAAGTGCTGCGCGACTGCGCGGTGAGCGAAGTGTTCGACCGGCTGTCCTGACGGGCCGATCGAACGCACTGCGCGGACACGACGAGGCCGCTGCTCCTGACAGTCAGCGGCCTCGTCGTCGCCGCGGGGTTCTCCCGGGTCACTCCCGGAAACGCAGCAGCCCCTCCTGCGCCGTGCTCGCGACGAGCGTGCCGTCCCGATCGAAGAGGTAACCGCGCGAGAGCCCGCGACCTCCGCTCATCCGGTACCCGTGCTGCTCGTAGAGGTGCCATTCGTCGGCGCGGAAGGGTGCGTGCCACCAGATGGTGTGATCCAGGCTCGCGAGCTGAAGACCGGGAGTTTCGACGTGCCGGGCATGCGGCGGAAGCGACGCCGAGAGCAGGAACAGGTCGGAGCAGTACGCGAACCCCGCGGCGTGGACGAAGGGATCGTCGCCGAGTCGCTCCGCGGTACGGACCCAGGCGCGCTGACGTGGCGGGCGGGCCTCACCCCGCTGGTTCGCGAGCCGTGGATACTCCTCGGGGAAGCGGAAGTCCACACCGGTACCGGTGAGGAGCGGGACAAGCCATGCGGCTCCGCGCAATTCGTCGGTGCTCAGACTCTCCTCGAATCGGGGGAGTTCCTCCGGTGGCGCGGCCGGCGCGCTCACCGGTGTCTGATGTTCGAGGCCGTCCTCCGGGCGCTGGAACGACACGGTCGTGAGGAAGATCGTGCGGTCGTTCTGCACGGCTCGCACGTGGCGGGTGGCGAAACTGCCACCGTCCCGCAGTCTTTCGACGTGATAGTCGACGGGGACATCCGAACGGCCGGGGTGGACGAAGTGCCCGTGGAGCGAGTGGACGTGCCGGTCGGGATCGACGGTGTGACCCGCGGCCATCAACGACTGGCCGAGGGTCTGTCCACCGTAGATCCGCGGGACGTGCGCGTGGGCCTCTCCGCGGAAGACGTCCCCGCCCCTGTCCTGCAGAGAAAGGATGCGCCCGACGGGAGGCCGAGCGAGTGCCGCCAGCATCTCGGCGGTGATTGCGGTCCGCTGAGCTGATCGCGGCGTTCCGTGAGCGTCGATCGACGAATC
>NZ_JADZGH010000230.1:771-14198 GCF_015865005.1 Rhodococcus sp. CX | reverse complement strand
CGTTCTTGCTAATTCGCGATGTGCTCACGGGGCAGACCCAGCACTCGCTCCGCGATCACATTGCGGTTGACCTCGGATGTGCCGCCCGCGATCGTCATCGCCCGGGACATCAGGTAGCTGTACACGAGCATGGGCTCGTCCCCTGCCACCACCGCGGGACCGGCGAGGCGCAGAGCCAGTTCGCCGATGTGCTGCGCATGCTCCGCCACGAGCATCTTCGTGACGCTGCCCTCCGGGCCGCGATCGGCCCCGGCAACGGCCCGTACGACGTTGCGGACGTTGAGCACCTTCATCGCCTGCTCACGCGCCACGAGCGCGGCGACGGCGCGAGTCGCCGCGACATCACCGTGCGCGTACTTCGCGGCGACGTCGAGCAACCTGTAGGCGGAGAATTCCTCGCCGCCCGTCCCGCCGCCGCCGATGGACACGCGCTCGTTGCCGAGCGTTGCGCGCGCGACCGTCCAGCCGTTGTCGACCGCCCCCACCACGTCCTCGTCGGGGACGAACACGTCGTCGAAGAACACCTCGTTGAACACGGCGGCACCGGTGATCTCGCGCAGGGGTCGCACTGTCACGCCGGGTGCGTGCAGATCGACGACCACCGCCGTGATGCCCTTGTGCTTCGGGACGTCGCGATTGGTGCGGATCGTCGCCAGGCCACGGTTGCAGTTCTGCGCGTTGGACGTCCACACCTTCTGTCCGGTGATCCGCCAGCCGCCCTCGACCTTGACGCCGCGGGTCGACACCGCCGCGGCATCGGAACCTGCGCCGGGCTCGGAGAACAGCTGACACCACACGAGCTCACCCATCAGGCCCGGACGGATCCACCGCTCGATCTGCTCGGCGTTGCCGTGCTGGGTGAGCGTGAGCAGGATCCACGCTCCGATCCCGAGGCTCGGGATGTGGAGATCGGCGAATTCTTCCTCGATGACGAGCTGTTCGACGGGCGATGCGGCACGGCCGAACGGCTCCGACCAATGCGGCATGAGATAGCCGGAATCCACGAGCAGCGCACGTCGGTCCTCCTCCGGCGCTGCCCGGAACCGCTCGACGAACTCCCGCGCCTGCGTTCGGAAGCTCTCGGCCTCGGGAGGTAGGTCCACCGCGTAGTGGCGCCGCACCCCGGCGGTACCCGATGCCACGATCGAATCGAGCGCGGCCACCGGCTCGCCGAACAGTGCGCGCAGCGCCTGGGCGCGGCGGAGGAACAGGTGACAGTCGTGCTCCCAGGTGAACCCGATGCCGCCGTGAATCTGAATGCTCTTTTCCGCGTTGGCGATATACGAGTCGAACGCCAGGGCCCGAGCGACGTCGAGCGCGAGGACCGCCTGCTCGCCCTCGGTTCCGGCCCGCGCCGCGTCCCACGCGACCGCGACGGCGAGCTCGGAGGTCGCGAGCATGTTGGCGAGGTGGTGCTTGATCGCCTGGAACGAGCCGATGGGCCGCCCGAACTGCTCCCGCACCTTCGCGTAGGCGAGAGCCGCCTCGAGCGTCGCGCGGGCGCCGCCCGCAGCCTCCGCCGCGGCAAGTGCCCGGGCGATGTGACGGGCACGGCCGGCGGCACCGCGCACCACGGTCAGCGCCGGTGCGTTGTCGAGCAGCACGTGCGCCAGGCGCAGCGAGGGCTCGAAGTCGCGAGCCGGGACGACGGTGACGGCCGCGTCGTCGGGGGAGACGAGCGCGAGGTCGTCGCCGACGGTCAGGGCGAGCACGCCGGCGCCGACAGCACTCACGACCAGTCCGGCGTCACCGGAAACCGCCGTCCCGGAAGCGGTGAGCGAGCCCGCGATGCCGAGCCCCACGACGGTGGAGCCGTCCGCGAGTCCGGGCAGCCAGCGGGACTGCTGGTCGTCGTCCCCTTCGGCGGCGATCGCCGCGGACGTCGCGACGGATGCCAGGAACGGGACGGGAACGAGCAGCCGGCCCAGTTCCTCGGCGACGATCGCCACTTCGGGCAGACCGGCGTCTTCGCCACCGCGCCGGGACGGCAGATGCAGACCGAGCCAGCCGAGGTCGGCGAACTGCTTCCAGAGCGAAGTCGTATCGGCGTTCGGGTCGTCGAGTACACGTCGCGCGAGTGCCGCGGCGTCGTGGCCCGTGAGGAACGACCGGACCGCCTCGGCGATGGCGCGGTGGTCGTCGGTGATCGCGAGTGGCATGGGAACTCTTCCTGCGTGAAGTTGTCCGGGTGAGTGGTCTTCGGTGCCGGCCCCGATCAGCGCGGAGCGAACCGCTGTCCGGCATCGAGACGCAGGCACTGCCCGTTCAGCATGGCGTTGTCGACGATCGCGAGGGCGAGTTTCGCGTATTCCTCGGGCCGGCCCATGCGCTTGGGGAAAGCGGCGTCCTTCACCAGCGGTTCGACGCGGTCGTCCGGGATCCCGGCGGTGATGCCGGTGGCGAACAGGCTGGGCGCGATCGCGAGCACGCGGATCCCGTAGGACCCGAGATCGCGGGCCATCGTCAGGGCCATCCCGGCGATGCCGGCCTTGGCGGCGGTGTAGGCGACCTGGCCGATCTGGCCTTCGAAGGCGGCGATCGAGGCCGTGTTGACGATGACGCCGCGCTCGTCGTCCTCGGGTTCGTTGTTCGCCATGTGGGCGGCGGCGAGGCGGTTGATGTTGAACGTGGCGATCAGGTTGAGGTCGACCACCTGGCGAAAGGTCTCGAGATCGTGCGGGCCGCTGCGTCCGAGGGTCTTCTTCGCGGTGCCGCCGCCTGCAGTGGTGACGATGACGTGGAGTCCGCCGAGGTCGGCGACTGCCGCTGCAAGCGTTTCCTCGAGGCCGGTGAAGTCGGTGACGTCGGCCGGGTAGAAGGTGCCGCCGATCGCGGTGGCGACGTCCTTGCCGTTGCTGCCCTCGCGATCGAGGATCGCGACCCGGGCGCCTCGAGCGGCGAACGCCTCCGCGGTGGCCTTGCCCATTCCGGACGCGCCGCCGACGACGACGGTATTCTTTCCGCTGATGTTCATGCACCCTCCTGTGTTCGGTACATCCGGTTCGGGTCGTCTCGTGGGCGGGGGCCGGCACGCGGGAACTCTTTGCGTGCCTACTTCGCCGCAAGTTCGATGACTTAGACTACTATCTAAACTATGTGACGGGCGCTACTCTGGCAATGTTCGTAGCGGTGGGTCACACCCGGCATCGTCGGGGCCGGAACCGCAGCCCGACGGCAGAACTTGCGGGAGGAATCGTGATTCTCGAGGCCGGTCAGTCGTTGGCCAGTTCCGTCGACACCACGACCGTGGTCGTGGTCCGCGCACCCGAGGCGGATGTCTCGTTGACCTGTGGTGGGGCGCCCATGGTCATCGGCAAGAAGGGCGAAGGGGACGGGTCGTCGATCGATCCCGCAAATGTCGGTGGCGCCCAGCTGGGGAAGCGGTACGCCGACGACGACACCGGACTCGAGATCCTGTGCACCAAGCCGGGCACCGGCCGGCTCGACCTCGACGGCCGCCCCCTGCCCCTGAAAACGGCCAAGCCACTGCCGTCCTCGGACTGACATCCCTTGCCGGCCAATCGATTTCTCGAGTGGAGTGACGAATGAGCATCGCGATGTTGCTGGACATGGCGGTCGACGGCTTCGGGGACCGCATCGTGGTCGGAAGCCGGGAGGGGGGCATCTCGGCGGAGCGACTGCGCGAACTCTCGGTCGCCGGTGCCGCCGCGATCCGCGATGCGGGAGCCGACTCCGTCGTGTATCTCGCGGTCAACGGACCGGCCTTTCCCGTGGCCATGTTCTCGGCAGCGCGCGCGGGCGTCCCGCTCGTCCCGGTCAACTACCGGCTCGGCCGCGAACAGCTCGACGGCCTGCTCGCGAACCATCCGCGTGCGCTCGGCATCGCCGATCCGTCGCAGGCGGAGGCCCTGGAACGTGCAGGACTGTCGGTCGTCTCGCCCGAGGAATGGATGCGGTCACTCGCGGCGTCGGCAAACATCGACGAGGACTTCGACGACGATGCCGTCGACACCGATGCGCCGGCCGTCGTGATCTACACCTCCGGCACCACGTCGGCGCCGAAGGGTGTGCTGCTCCGGCACGAGAATCTCACGTCGTATGTCTTCGGCTCGGTCGAGTTCGCCTCCGCCGAAGAGACCGATGCTGCACTCGTCAGCGTCCCGCCGTACCACATCGCGGCGGTCGCGAACGTCGTCACGAATCTCTATGCGGGGCGGCGCACCATGGTGCTCGAGCAGTTCACCCCGGAGCAGTGGCTCGACACGGTTCGCCGCGAGGAGATCACCAATGCCCTCGTCGTGCCCACGATGCTCGCGCGCATCGTCGAATCCGACGCGGACAAGAGCGTGCCGAGCCTGCGCAATCTGGCATACGGCGGTGCCCCCATGCCCGCGAAGATCATCGAGCGGGCCTTGCGGATGTGGCCCGAGACGGGGTTCGTCAACGCCTACGGTCTCACCGAAACAAGTTCCACCATCGCGGTTCTCGGGCCGGACGACCACCGCGCGGCGCTCGCGAGCGACGACGAGGCGGTCCGGGCGCGGCTCGGGTCGGTAGGGCAGGTCGTCCCCGGCATCGACCTCGAGATCCGCGACTTCGACGACCGCGTGCTCGAACCGGGCGTGACGGGACGAATCTGCGTCCGCGGCGACCAGGTGTCGGCCGAATACGCAGGCGTCGGCCGGATGGTCGACGAGCGGGGCTTCTTCGACACCCGCGACCAGGGCTACGTCGACGAGGACGGTTTCCTCTTCGTCGGAGGCCGTGTGGACGACACCATCATCCGCGGAGCCGAGAACATCGCGCCCGCCGAGATCGAGGACGTGATCCTGCGGCATTCGGATGTGCTCGACGTCGCCGTCGTCGGCGTTCCCGACGACGAGTGGGGGCAGCGCATCGAAGCGGCGGTGGTTCTCCGGCCCGGAGCTGCGGTCGAGACGGACGAGTTGCGTGCGTTCGTGCGGGATTCGTTGCGCAGCAGCAAGACACCCGACCGCGTCGTGTACTGGGACGAGCTTCCGCGGACCGAGACCGGGAAGCTCGTGCGCAGGCACGTGGTGGAACGTCTCGTCGGGCAGGACCGGTCCGCAAAGGTGTGAGTTCGCTACGTTCGACCGAAAGGCCGGACACCCCGAGGAGTTTCTTTACATCCACACCACGTTCGACTTACAGGCGACGCGCCGAGCACGGTCACGGCGCCCCCATCGACCCCGGAGGTACTCCATGAGCTCGACGCAGACGACGGATGCCAAGCCCGAGATCTACACGTTCCGCGAGGAGGACATTCAGCGCGCGCGTGACCTGGTCGGCGTCTACCATGCGGTGACGCAGCGGGAGCAGTACACCCGTGCGACCCCGGACATCATGCGCAACTTCGCCCGCAGCTACGGCGACGACAATCCGCTGTTCGTCGACGAGGAATACGGGTCCTACACCCGCTGGGGTGGACAGATCGCGCCGCCGATGATCAACATCGCGCTCACCAAGGAACTGCTCGCGGATCCGGTGCCGAAGGAACAGCGCCGCCCGTCGTTCCGTGGGATCCACGTGTTCGTCTCCGGAACCACCACCGACTGGTACCGGCCGATCTACGACGGCGACACGCTGTACTCGTTCCGGGGTTTCGAGAACGTCGAGCTCAAGGAGTCCGAGTTCGCCGGCCGTTCGCTCATCATCACGACCATCAACGTGCAGTTCAACCAGCGTGCCGAGGTCGTGCAGACGCAGCGCGTGATCAGCATCCACACCGAGCGGCACGAGTCGAAGAAGCGCAAGAAGTACGACGCCATCGAGCCCGCGTCCTACACGCCCGAGGACATCGCGAAGATCGACGAGATCTACGCCGCCGAGGTGCGACGCGGTGCCGAGACCCGCTACTTCGAGGACGTCGAGGTCGGGGAGAGTCTCGGCACCATGGCGAAGGGCCCGCTGACCACCACCGACATGGTCGTATTCCATTCGGGTGGTTACGGTTTCGCTCCGTACACGCCGACGGCGAGCCGGCTGGCGTACAAGAACCGCCAGCGCATCGGCGCGTTCTACATCCCGAACGAGCAGGGCATTCCGGATGTGGCGCAACGCATCCACTGGGACAGCGAATACGCGCGCTCGATCGGCCTGCCCGCGGCATACGACTACGGTATGATGCGCGACTGCTGGCTCAGCCACTTCCTCACGGACTGGATCGGCGACGAGGGCTGGATCGAGACCATGTCCAGCCAGATGCGCAAATTCAACTACATGGGTGACACCCACACCTTCACGGGCGAAGTCGTCGATAAACGCGTCGAGGGCGAACGGCACCTCGTCGACGTCGAGCTGCGCGGTACGAGCCAGCGCGGTGAGGTCACCTGCCCGGCCACCGCGACGATCTCGCTGCCCAGCCGTGAAACCGGTCTGGCCGTCCTGCCGACCGCGCCGGTCGAGCTCGAGCGTGTCGCCGCCGAGATGCTCGCGCGCAGCGGTGAACTGCGCGCACAGAAGCGGCGGGCCGCACAGGCATGACCACGAACGAGCGCGAAGCGAACGAACTGTCCCCCGATCTCGTGAACTGGATCGGCGAGACGGCGAACGGCACCGTGATCTCGACCGATCGGCGCCCCGGCGGGGGCCGGCGAGAAGCGTGGGTGGTGGAGGTGCGGGACGCGGACGGTACCGTCCGCCCGCTGTTCCTGCGCTACGACCGCCTCGACCCCGAAGAGAAGGGTGACGATTTCACCCTGCACCGCGAGGCCGCGTTCTTCCGCGCGTTGAGCGGCACCGCTGTGCCGGTCCCCGAGGTCGTCGGGGTGCATCCGACCGAACAGGCGATCCTGTCCGAACTCGTGCCGGGCCAGGCATGGTTCTCCCGCTTGCGCAACGAGGACGAACGGGTCTCGGTCGCATCGGATTTCATGCGCATCCTCGCCGAGATGCACCGGGTGGATCCGCACCGGCTGGGGTTGCCCGACCAGGACCCCGACGCCGATCTGCGCGTGCTCGTACACCGGGAGATCGACACCTGGGAGAAGATCTATCGCGACGCGGGGACCCGTGACCCGTTGATCGATCTGGGCCTTGACTGGGTCCGCCGCAACGTGCCCGACGTGGGCGGGCCGGTGGTGATCGTGCAGGGAGACACCGGACCGGGCAACTTCCTCTACGAGCACGGCAGGGTGACCGCGGTCCTCGACCTCGAACTCGGGCATCTCGGCGACCCGCACGACGATCTGGCCTGGGTTTCGGTGCGCGCGGTGCAGGAACCGTTCACCGACCTCATGGAGCGGTTCGGGGAGTACGCGCGCGCCTCGGGAACCGACCTGGACGTCGAGCGGATCCGCTACTACCGGGTCCTCGCCGAGCTCCGCATCGTGATCCTCGGGCACCGCAACCGTGTCGAACCCGATCTGCTGGGCGAGGTCGGCAACGGTCTCGTGTACGGACTGCTGCACCGGAGACTGCTCCTCGAGGCCCTGGCCGACGTCGTCGGCGAGGAGGTCCCCGAGGTCGACCCGGTGCCGGCGACGCCGAGCGAGCGGGACTGGCTCTACGACGCCGCACTCGAACAGATCCGGCAGATCATCGTTCCGCGGAGCGAGGATCCGTTCGTGATTCAGCGCAGCAAGGGCCTGGCCCGAATTCTGAAGTACCTGCGCGAGGCATCCTCGGTGGCGGGAGCCGTCGAACAGCGGAACCTGGACGATCTCGAATCGGTGCTCGCACACCGGCCGTCGTCCGTCGCAGCGGGCACCGCAGAACTCGTGGGGCGGTGTCTCGCAGGAACGGTGCCGGTCGGGACCGCGGTGCACGTGCTCCTGCGGCAGGTGGCGGGAGAGACGCAGGCGCTGCGACCCGCGATGGGTGTGCTCGCGGACCGGCGTTTCGATCCGTTGCCGCGAGCGGTCGAGACCGGCGCGACGGACGACCGGTGATATTCGTCAGGGCGCGTGCCCGTGTTCTCCAGGAGGAACTGTGGATCTGAGCGGCTTGACCACGGTGATCGCAGAGTTGAAGGACCATGTTCTGACGATCACGCTCAACCGGCCCGACCAGCTCAACTCGTTCACCGATGTGATGCGGGCAGAGTTCGCTGCGTTGTGGGCCTATGCGCGTGAGGAGAACGATGTTCACGTCATGGTTCTCCGGGCCAACGGCGAACGCGCGTTCTCGACGGGTGTCGACGTCAAGGAGGGAACGTTCCTCTCCGACAACGTTTTCATGCGCCGCGATCCCGGCACCGATCTCTCGCCCAAGCACAACGGGTGCTGGAAGCCCCTGATCTGCGCGGTGCACGGGATGGCCGCGGGTGGTGCGCTGTACTGGCTCAACGAGGCCGACATCATCATCGCGAGCGAGGACGCCCAGTTCTTCGACCCGCACGTGTCCTACGGCATGGTCGCCGCGCTCGAGCCGATCGGTCTGGCCCATCGCATCCCGATCGGGGAAGTTTTGCGCATGGTCCTGCTCGGGCTCGACGAGCGCATGTCGGCGAAGCGTGCACTGGAGATCGGATTCATCACCGAAATCGTGACCCGCGACAACCTGTGGGACCGAGCGCAGGACCTCGCGGAGCGCGTCGCAGCGAAGCCACCGGCCGCGATCCAGGGCAGTATCCGGGCCATCTGGGAGTCGAAGAACACCGGTCGTGCCGCGGCGCTCGCGACCGGCATGTACTACACGGACCTGGGCAACCCGATCGGCATGGCGCAGGTCGCCCGCTCGGAGGTACCGACCCGCAAGTACGAGGTGCGCTGACATGGATTACGGGATGACTCCGGAACTCGAGAAGTTCCGTGCCGAGGTCAGCGAGTTCGTCGCGGCCCACAAGCCGGCGGTCCCGGTCAAGGCGGGTGTGCGCAGCGCCGAGGACGCCGAGGAACTCGCTCTGCTGAAGGAATGGACCGCGAAGTTGTTCGCGGCCGGATACATCGGTGCCGACTGGCCGGAGGAGTACGGCGGCAAGGGCGCTGCGCATTCGCCGGAGAAGGACGTCGTCGTCGGAGAGGAGCTCGCGCGCGGGCGGGCGCCGGCCGCGATACAGGGCGCCGCACATCTCGTGGCGCACGCGCTGATCGATTTCGGCACCGAGGAACAGCGGCAGAAGTACCTGCCGGGAATCCGCTCGGGCGAACTCGTCTTCTGTCAGCTCTTCAGCGAGCCGAGTTCGGGCAGCGACCTCGCGTCGTTGCGCACCAAGGCGGTCCCGGTCGAGGGCGGGGGATTCCGGGTCACCGGCCAGAAGGTGTGGACCACGAACGGGCACTGGGCCGACTACGGCTACCTGCTTGCACGGACCGATCCGGATGCGCCGAAGCACAAGGGCATCGGCGCGTTCATCGTCGACATGCGGCTGCCGGGTGTCGACGTGCGGCCGTTGCGGGAGATGACCGGCACCTCCGACTTCAACGAGGTCTTCCTCGACAACGTCGAACTCGGGCCCGACGCGCTGATCGGCGGGGTCACGCAGGGCTGGGTGATCGCGAATTCGAGTCTCGCGCACGAACGTAGCGCCGTGGCGACGAGCGCGGTGCGGCTGCAGCAGAACATCGAGGCGCTGAAGGAGCTGGCCTCGCGCGTCACCCGGAACGGCCGTCCGGCGATCGAGGACGGCGCCGTGCAGGAGCGCATCGGCGAACTGGCGGCGGGCGTCGCCGCGCTCTCGGCACTCGTGTACGCGAACATCAGCCGGTGGTCGCGGGGGACCGAACGGGCGTACGACGCCCCGATGGCCAAGCTGATGTTCAGCGAACTCGGCGTGGACATCGCACGTTTCGCTCTCGATCTCGCCGGCGAGGCCGGGATCCTCGTCGAGGGTGACGAGAACGCGATCGATCACGGCCGATGGCAGGACGAATTCCTGTACGCGCGCGGGTTCACCATCGCGGGCGGAAGTTCGGAAATCATGCGCAATCTCATCGCCGAGCGTGGGTTGGGGATGCCGCGTTGAAGTGAGCAGCCGGTGGGGAGGGTCCATGGATTCTCCCCACTCGGTCGTTCCGGGGCGCTCGCGTTCCAGGCCGAGCGGCGGCGTGACGGGGAACAGGCCCCGGGGTGACAGGGTGATCCGCGATGCCGGACACCGCATACCCGATTGACCTAGTTAACTATGTGATCTATCTTTGGATTCGAGGCGTTTTCGCCCGGCGCCGCCGAGCGGTGGGAGCATCACGACCGGTACCGATCCAGAAAGAACGCGGATTCTTCCCGGCGGCAGAACTGGAGGCATCAATGACGGGTATCAGGGAAGCGTTGGGCTTGCTCTGGTCGGCATCCGACCACGCGAAGATGGTGCAAGAGGGCAAGACATGGCACACGTGGGGAGGCGTGCGTGCGCTTGCCGAGAAGATCGACGACGAGTTGACGCGCGTCGGCTGCGGCGAGGGCGCCCGCATCGGAGTCGTGCTCGGAAATCGGATGGAGTCCGTCGCATCCCTGATCGCGATCCTCGGTAAGGGCCGCACGATCGTCACCCTCAACCCCATGCAGCCCACCGCTCGCGTGACCGCCGACGCGGTGGCTGCGCTCCCCCAGGTGGTGCTCGCGCCGCAGAACGATTGGGACGTGGAAGATTTCACGGTCCCGCTGGCCGAAGCCGGGATCGTCGGCTTCGCGGTCGACGGTGTCGATGTCGTCCAGCGCACGGGTGGCCCGGAGGCCACCATCGAAGTTCCCACCGATGTTTCCGACCCAGTCGCGGTCGAGATGTTCACCTCGGGCACGACCGGGCCGCCCAAGCGGGTTCCGCTGACCTGGCGTCAGCTCGAAGCCGCTCTCGATGCGGTCCACGGCCACACCGGTAAGCGCGGCGGCGAGGGCGAACCGTTCTCGGGTCACGTCGGTCTCATCGCGCTCCCGATGGTGCACATCGGCGGGTTCTGGGGCGTCATCCAGTCTCTCGCCGAGGCGCGACCCGTCGTCCTGTTGCCGCGGTTCACCGTCGAGGGATGGGTCGACGCCGTGTACGAACACCGGCTTCCGGTCGCGGGCCTGCCGCCGGCAGCAATGCGTTCGGTCCTCGACGCCGGCATCCCGAAGGAGAAGCTCGCGAGCCTGCGCGCCCTCACCGCCGGAACCACCTTCATCAGTCCCGACCTCGCCGACGAATTCACCGAGCGCTACGGCATTCCCGTCATGATCATGTACGGTGCCACCGAATTCGGCGGTGCGGTCGCCGGGTGGACCAAACCGCTCATCGGAGAATGGTGGAGCAGCAAGCGCGGCAGCGTCGGCCGCCCCTTCCCCGGAGTGAAGATCCGCGCGGTCGGCGACGACGGCGAGGTCCTGCCCACGGGCGCGAGCGGCCGGCTCGAAGTCAATTCCAGCCAGACCGGCACGGGCACGAACGAGTGGGTGCGCACCAGCGACCTCGGCCACCTCGACGACGACGGTTTCCTCTACATCGACGGTCGCGCCGACGACGCCATCGTCCGAGGCGGATTCAAGGTGCAGCCCGAGACCGTGTGCAACGCACTGCGCGCGCACGCCTCGGTGCTCGACGCCTCCGTGTTCGGCAAGGCGGACGAACGGCTCGGCCAGGTGCCGGTTGCAGTGATCGAACTGGCCGAGGGAGCCCGGCCGGTGGACGAGGCGGAACTCAAGGAGTTCGTCCGCACGCAGCTGACCGGTTACGAAGTGCCGGTCACCATCCACACGGTGGACGCCCTGCCGCGCAGCGTGTCCCTGAAGGTCGACAGGCGGCGGCTGCTCGAGATGGTCGCCGAACTCGAATCCACGCGGGTCTGAACCCGTACACCAGCAGAGAGGGAACATCGTGTCTGCAGTCATCGTGGAGGCCGTGCGTACACCGGTCGGTAAGCGCAACGGCGGCCTGTCCGGCATCCATCCGGTCGACCTGTCCGCGGTCGTGCTCAACGCGCTCGTCGAGCGTGCGGGGATCGACCCGGTGGTGGTCGGCGACGTCATCTGGGGGTGTGTCCAGCAGGTGGGCGAGCAGTCCCAGGACATCGCCCGCACCGCGCTGCTCGCGGCCGGATGGCCCGAAACGGTCCCCGGCGTCACCATCGACCGCCAGTGCGGTTCGTCGCAGCAGGCACTGAACTTCGCGGTCGCCGGCGTCGAGGCCGGTCACTACGAGGTTGTCGTCGCCGGGGGCGTCGAGTCGATGTCGCGGGTGCCGATGGGTTCGTCGGTGCAGGTCGCCGGCATGCCGTTCAGCAAGTCGTTCCTCGACCGCTACGACGGTGCCGTGCCCAACCAGGGGATCGGCGCCGAGATGATCGCCGAGAAATGGGGCATGAGCCGCACCGAGGTCGACGAGTTCTCCGCTCGCTCCCACGAACGGGCGGCGGCCGCGCAGGACGCCGGCCTGTTCGACGCCCAGATCGTGCCCGTCACGAACTCCGACGGCGCGGTGATCTCCAAGGACGAAGGCATCCGCCGCGGCACCTCGGTCGAGTCCCTCGCCAAGCTGAAGCCGGTGTTCAAGGAGGACGGTGTCATCCACGCCGGCAACGCTTCTCAGATCTCCGACGGTGCTTCCGCCCTGCTCATCATGAGCGAGGAGGCGGCCGCGAAATACGGGCTGACCCCGATCGCCAGGATCCACACGGCGACGGTCGTCGGCGCCGATCCGGTCATCATGCTCACCGCGCCGATCCCGGCGACGGTCGCGGCGCTCGAGAAATCCGGCCTGACCGTCGACGACATCGGAGTGTTCGAGGTCAACGAGGCGTTCGCCCCCGTACCCCTCGCGTGGCTGAAGGAGATCGGTGCCGATCCCGAACGCCTCAACCCCAACGGCGGCGCGATCGCCCTCGGACATCCGCTCGGCGGATCCGGCGGACGCATCCTCACCGACATGGTTCATCACATGCGCCGCAACAAGATCCGCTACGGCCTGCAGACGATGTGTGAGGGCGGTGGGCAGGCCAACGCCACCATCCTCGAACTCGTCGGGAACTGACCGCCCGACAGTCCCGAGCCCCGGTTGCTCGTCATGAGTACCGGGGCTGCGGTGTCTTCGATGAATCTTGTTGTTGCCGAGCGGACTCAGGATGTAATCACGCGGCGGCGAGTCGCCGGCGGTGATACGAGACCGTGCCGTCGAGGAGTTCGTCGACCTTGATGCGCCGGATCAACAGGTGCACATCGTGTTCCCAGGTGAAGCCGATACCGCCGTGCACCTGCAGAGCGGTCTGCGCGGTGGTGCTCGCCCCGTCCCCGGTGAACGCCGCTGCTGCGGAGACGGCCCGGAGGCGGGCATCCGAATCATCTCCGTCGAGTGCGACGGCTGCGGCCCACAGTGCCGCGCGGGAGGCCTCGACCGACAGTGCCATGTCGGCGCAGTGGTGCTTGACCGCCTGGAAACTCCCGATGGGGCGGTCGAATTGGGTTCGCTGCCCGGTGTACTCGACCGTCATCTCGACGAGGCGGGCGGCCGCGCCGAGCGCATCCATGGCGCGGAACGTCGAGAGTGCGTCGTGTACGAAGGCGACGGTGCCGTGCTCCAGCACCGACCACGCACCCTC
>NZ_JADZGH010000230.1:0-761 GCF_015865005.1 Rhodococcus sp. CX | reverse complement strand
CGAGGACTCGGACCGAGATCGCGTCGACGGGCACCACGGCACCCACCTCGGCGCCGCTGTCGGTGGCGGCGACGAGCAGGACGCTGTTCGCGTCGATCAGGCCGGTCACCGGCGCCGTCGTGCCGCTCAGTCGCAGTCGTGTGCCGTCGATCTGCGCGTGCAGAGCGGGACTCTCCAGGGAGGTCAGCGCCGGTACGACGAGTTCGGTGCCCGATTCGGCGGCCTCGTAGGCCGGATGGTCGAGCTGTTCGAGCAGCCGTGTCGCGAGCGCGAGTTCCGCGACGGGTAGCGGGCTTGCCGCGCGACCGTGCTCCTCGACGAGCACGGCGAGATCCACCTGGGTGCCGCCCGCGTCCTGGGTGAGGAGCCCGATCAGTCCGGACTCGGCGAGGTGCCGCACCCCGGCGGCCGTGGTGCGTGCCGGGCCGTCGTCGATCCCCGGCCGTCGCGCTGCGATCGGATCGTTCTTGGTGAGCCAGGCGCGCTCAGCCCCGGCGAGGGCTTCCTGTTCGTCGCTCAGCGCAAAGTCCACGACACTCCTTCCAGGCTTGGATTCGACGACTTAGTTAACCACGTCATCTACGTCCTGGATAGCACTTACCCGCGTCTCTCGAGCGTAGGCCTCTCGACCCGCCGGGCGCGAGGGATCGCACCCGGGAATTCTGTTCGGCCTCTTGCCAACGACCTAGTTATACAGGTAATACTTGTTTGGCCGGGCGGGTGTGGCGGGGGCAACACATGCGCCCCGAAAGCCCTGGGGG
>NZ_JADZGH010000229.1:6795-15705 GCF_015865005.1 Rhodococcus sp. CX | reverse complement strand
CACCGGCGCAGTGATGTACGGCGAGGCTCCATTGGACGAGGGCAGCTTCGTGTTCGCAACCGGCCGGTCTGCGGACGCCGAGTCGCTCGTCGCCCGAGACGGCGGAGCCGTCGTCTACGTGACGCGTCTACCGAAAGAGGCCGAGAATGCGTAGAGCGGTAATATCCGAGCCCGGCGTCGTCGAGGTCATCGACAGCCCTCTGCCGTCCTTCACCGAAGATCAGGTCCTGGTTCGCGTCCTGCGATTCTCCCCGTACGGCACGGACATCGAGATCGCGGCCGCTCGGGAGCCCAGGTATGTGCGGGATTCGTACCCGATCGGGTTCGGCGTGGATTTCGCCGGTGTGATCGATCAGGTGGGCGCCGCGGTCGAGGGATGGGACGTCGGTGATCGCGTCACCGCAACGGGTTTGCCGACGTGCGGAGCATGCCGAATGTGCGAGGCCGGACGAACGAATCTGTGCCACAGTTTCATCGCCGGCGAAGTCCCGCGGCAGGAAGTGGCACAGGAATACGTGGCGGTGGATGCTGCCCAACTCACGCGCATCCCACCCGAGGTGGGACTCGACGACGCGGCAATGCTCTCCGGCGTCATGACTGCGGTCAACGGATTCGATCTCGTCAACGCCGGGGAAGGCGACGACTGCGTCGTGATGGGCCTGGGAGCAATGGGGCTGGCCGGTGTGGCGGTGGCAGTGGCGCGCGGATGCCGTGTCGTCGGTGTCGGTGTCGGCGCGGACAACCAGCGCATGGCGCGCGAGCTCGGGTGCCACGAAGTCATCGATGTCCCAGAGCACGACTTCCCGGTCCGTGATCTGGTGCGCCGGGTGCTGCCGGACGGGCCGTCCGTGGTCTACGAATCCACCTGCCGTGACTGGGGTATCGCCCAGGCCTTCGAGGTGTGCGGATACGGCGGCCGGGTCGTGCTCCTGGGTGGCGGGTCCCTCCCGGCGGATGGGTGGGCATTGATCGAGCGAGAGCTGACTGTCGTCGGGGTGCGTGCAGCCCCGAACAAGGAGAAGTCCCTGCGGCTGCTCTCGCAGGGTTCCGTCGATCTGAAATCGACCATCGCGCAGAGAATCACGCTCGAAGAGGTGCCGGCAGTGTTCGCCGACTGGATCAATCGTTCACCCAACCGGGTGAGAGGGAGGGTGATGGTGGATGTCTCAAACAGTTGATCGAGTTGTCCTGCCCGCGCCCGTCGATCCGGATGTGTCGAAGACGCCGACGGCGTCCGGGCGGCGCGGTCAGGGCGGGCTCCGCGCATGGCGGCGGCTCCCCTGGGGCGTGCGCTACTTCCTCGGGCGCCTGGCGTTGGTGCCGCTGACGCTCTTCGCGCTCTGCACCTTGGCGTTCGGTCTGGTCAATCTGATTCCGAGCAATCCGGCCGGGGTCCTTCTCGGTGACTTCGCAACCCCGGAGGAGATCGCCCGAGTCAACGCGGAACTCGGCCTCGACCAAAGCCTTTGGGTCCGTTATCTCGACTTCCTGAGCGCGCTGGCGCACGGTTCCCTCGGAGAGTCGTACTTCACCGGGGAGCCGGTGATGACTGCTCTCGGAGCGCGGGTGGCGTCAACGCTCGAGCTCGTCGTCGGAGCGTGGATCGTCGCGATAGTTCTCGGCACCGTGCTCGGCGTGGCGATGGCGTACTGGAAGTCTCCGATCGGCCGGTCGTCGATCAGCACGGGTGTTGCCCTGGTGCAGGCAATCCCGGACTTCGTCCTGGGTATCGTGGGCAGCCTCGTATTCTTCTACTTTCTCGGCTGGCTGCCCCTCCCACTGGGGCAGCTTCCGCTGAGTTCGTCGCCCCCGCCGGCCGTCACCGGCGCGGCGTTCCTGGACAGCCTGCTCGCAGGGGACTGGAGCACTGCCGGTGCTGCCGCGCAGCAGATGATCTTGCCGATCGCAGCGCTCGGCATCTCGGGAAGTGTGGTGTTCGCCAGGGTGGTCTATGCCGCCAGCGCGGAGGTCTTCGGGGCTCCGCACACCGCCTTCGCCCGGGCCCGTGGTCTGGGCGAGCCCACCATCATCTGGCTCACCGTTCGCGCTTCCCTCCTTCCTGCCGTTGCGGCGAGCGGAATCGTGGTCGGCGGGCTGATCGGTGGCAGCGCGGTCGTCGAGGTCGTCTTCAACTGGCAGGGCCTCGGACAGTGGGGCGCCGAGGGCGCACTCGAAGCAGACATCCCGGTGCTGGAGGGCTACATCATCGCAGGGGCCGGCCTGTCCCTGCTCGCGTACATCGTCGCGGACATGTCCATGTACTGGCTCGATCCGAGAGTGCGGGTGGAAAAATGAAGCGTCCCTCCATGCGAGCCCTGGCCGGCATCGGCGTAGTGGCCGGGCTGCTGCTGGCAAGTTTCGGTCCGCTCCCGTTCGATCCGAGGGAGCCGCACCTCGAAGCCATGTTGTCCGGCCCCAGCATCACCCACTGGTTCGGAACGGATCGCACCGGTCTCGACGTGTTCTCGGTGACGTTGGCCGCCACCGCCGAAATCCTGCCTATCGCGTTGATGGGAGTTCTGGCCGGCGGGCTGGTCGGAGTCGTCCTCGGAGCTCTGGCCGCGTCGGTCCTGCCGGGCCGGACGTCGAACTCCTCCGGGAGAACCGAATGGCTACTGCGCCTGCTCGACATGATGCAGTCGCTGCCGGTCGCCGTTCTGATGATCATCGTGGTCGGTATCGGAGGCCGAGGCACGAACGTCGCCGGGGTGGTGGCGGCGCTCGCGTTGGTCAACATCCCGCTGTTCGCCAAGGTTACGTACGCACAGGCGCTCTCGGTGGTCAATGAGCCCTTTGTCATCGCGGCCCGCGGCTACGGTGCGTCACGGCCACGAATCGCAGTCCGCCACATCCTTCCCGGCGTTTCGGGCATCATCGCGAGCCAGTTCTCACTGTCGATCGGAAACGCGATCATCGCGCTCGCAGCCTTGGGTTTCCTCGGCATCGGTATCGCACCGCCCGACCCGAGCTGGGGCGAACTCATCCGACAGGGCTCCGAGGAGATTGCCAGTGGGGTCTGGTGGTTGCTGGCATTCCCGACCGTGACGATCTGCCTGCTCGTGATGGCGCTGAACGCGCTGGCGCGGCAACTCTCGAACATGAAGGGACTCGGTCATGCCTGAAGCAGGAGTGCTCGGTGCCCTGCGGAGCCCAGCCGACACCACAGCAGAACAACTGCTGTCCATCTCACATCTGAACGTCACCTATCCGGGACAAGATGCCGGCAGCAGGGCCGTGGACGACGTCTCGGTCGACCTGCACCGCGGTGAGATCGTCGCGGTGGTCGGCGAATCCGGCTCCGGCAAGTCCACACTCGTCCGGTCCGTGATCCGACTGCTGCCGACCACCGCCGATATCCGCGGAACGATCAACGTCGTCGCGCCGGACGGTCGCAAGTACGACGACGTGCTCGCTTTGCCCGACCGTGCGCTGCGCCAGGTGCGCGGGCGTGTGATCGGATTCGTCCCGCAGAGCACTTCGGGGGCTCTGAACCCGGTGGTGTCGATCCGGCGCCAGTTCGAGCTCACCTTGCGGTCCGAACGGATGAGCAGGACAGAGATTCGAGAACGGGCGATCGAGGCACTGTTCGACGCAGGTGTGCAGGACTTCGACGCAGTGTGGCAGGCGTATCCGCACGAACTGAGCGGAGGCCTCGCGCAGCGGGTGGTGTTCGCGCTGGCCATCTGCAAGCGGCCGAGTGTCCTGCTCGCCGACGAACCGACAACCGCGCTGGATCCGATCGTGCAGGCCGATGTGCTGAAGCGGCTGCGGGGCACCGTGACGGAGAGCCGGTCGACGGCGTTGCTGATCACTCACGACCTCGGAGTAGCGGCACGCTATGCGGACCGCATCATCGTGATGCGACAAGGTCGCGCCATCGAGAGCGGCAAGGTCGACGACGTCGTCTTCGATCCCCAGCACCCCTACACCCGCGAGCTGCTCGCCTCGGGTATGGGCCGAGGGGCGGCGCTGCTCGACGTCCCGGACCCGAGACACGGACGCGACGAGAGTGAAGAGAAGGGGCTTGATCGATGACGCTGGAGAAGCGGGAACTCTCGACCGGGGCTGCCGGTGACGTGTACGAGACGCGAAGCTGCGCCGTCTCCCTGCGGAACGTGAGCAAGCGCTACCGCAAGGGCAGCCGTGAGGTGCGTGCACTCAATCATGTCGATCTCACGATCCGTGCGGGGGAGCGGTTGGCGCTCATCGGGGAGAGCGGCTCGGGAAAGTCGACCATCGGCAAGCTCGTTCTGGCCCAGATCCAGGCCGACGAGGGAGAGGTGGACGTCCTCGGTACCCGATCGCTGACGAAGGCGGAACGGTCCCGGGAACTGGCTCGACGCGTGGGCTTCGTCTTCCAGCAGCCGTTCGACTCGCTCGACCCGCGGATGAAGATCGGCTCGTCCCTGGCGGAACCGCTGCGGATCCACCGACGTGATCTGTCGAAGGCAGAGACGGCCGAGCTGGTATCGGACGGGCTCGCGGCGGTGGGACTTCCCCGGGATTTCGCCTCTCGGTACCCGGGGCAGTTGAGTGGGGGACAGGCGCAACGGGCTTGCATTGCAAGGGCATTGATCCTGCAGCCGGACCTGCTCATCCTCGACGAACCGACGTCGGCACTCGACGCGACGAGTCAACGCGAAGTCCTCCGCCTGCTGTGTGACCTTCACAGTGCGCGAGAGATCGCGTGGCTGTTCATTACTCACGACCTCCGGGTCGCCGAGGCGATCACCGACACGACAGCGGTTCTGCGACACGGCGACCTGGTCGAGTACGGACCGACGCTGGAGGTACTGGGCAATCCGCGCACGGACTATGCGCGGCGACTGATCGACGCGAGTTTCAGCTCCGGTCTGCACGGTGCGGAGCCCGCTCCGGTGCTCGTCCCCGGGGCGGTGGCCCTGTGACGAGTCAGGAGACGAGCCGTGGACCGGCCGACACGAGGATCTGCTACGACGTGCACCGCGCGGGATGGGAACCGTTCCCGGGCGGGGGTGCATCGTGGTCGGTGCTCCGACGGTCGCCGGATGGAGAGATGCTGTCGGCAATGGTTCGACTGGCACCGGGCTTCGTCACGACACTCCGGGTGGCCGCGGAGGGCCTCCCGACGATCGGCTACGTCCTCGACGGCAAGCTCGACGTCCGAGGAACGGAATGTGGTCGCGGAACAATGGTGGCGTTGCGCCCCGGTGCCGGCGACAGCGTGGAGGCGATCACCGTCGGTAGCCGGGAGGGCGCAACCGTCGTAGTGATTCGGCGGCCCGACCGAGGCAGCTGTCCCGGTCTCGCCGACCACGGAGAGACCGTCCTGGTGGCAACACCGGAGGACATGCCGATGGTCGAGTCCGTGGTCGCCGGGAAGAAGACCGGCATCACACGCAGAGTCATGTGGGTGGACTCGACACGCGGCGGTGACATTCGGGAGCTGACGGTGCCGCCGGGATTCGTCGGGGCCGGCCGTGGTCATCACCCCTGCGGCGAGGAGATCCTCTGCCTCGACGGCGCGATCACGGCAGACGAACGGCACGAGCTGACTCGGGGCTGGTATCTGTACAACCCTGCCGAATACGTTCACGGCGGGCACGAGTTCTCCGTGCGCGGAGCGAGATTGCTCGAATGGCACGACGGGGCTTGGGATCTGGTTCTCGATCCGGAGTGATCGTGATGGCCGCAGTCGGCCCGCGGAGGAGAACCGTACCGGGAGGCCGGTGCGAAACTGCCGCGACAGGAAGAGCCTTGACACACAGTTCGTAAGCGACGTGGAGGAGTACGCATGGTGACGACGAAGGCCGGCGGCACGCGGAAGCAGACGAAGACGGTCTCGCCGGCGTCCGGGAGCGGTTCCGAGAGTCATCGCCGGAGGCTGGGCGTGCTGCTCGGTTTCACCGAGGAGTGTCACACCCAGACAGTCCAGGAGATCGCTGCGCGGATAGGGATCCCGGTCAGTTCGGCGTACAGATACGTCAGTCAACTGCGGGAAGTCGGCCTGTTGGAGGAGTCCGAGTTCGGCGGCTATCGGGTCTCGCTGCGGGCTATCGGACTCGCTCGGGCTGCACGGGCGGGATCGGCCGGAATCGCCGAGGTGACGAGGCCGGTTCTGGAACGTCTGACGCGTGAACACGGTGAGACCTCGCTTCTCATCCGTCGAATGGGCCATGCCGTGGTTGCCGTGGACATGGAGGAAACGCGTTCGTCGGTGCGGTTGGCGTTCGAACGGGGGCGCCTCATGCCGTTGCATCAGGGTTCCGCCGCACGTGTGCTGCTGGCGGCCATGAAGCCCAAGGAGCGCTCCGAGTACTACGCGTCGATGTATTCCTTCACGGCGAATCCCGCCCTGCCGAGCGACGCCGAACTCGGTGTGATCGACGAGCAGGGCTGGGCCGAGAGTTTCGGGCAGATCGAAGAGGGCATATGGGGATTCGCCGCGGCCATCCGAGTGCGCCGCCAGGTCGTGGCAGCACTGAGCATGGCCGGGCCCATCTATCGACTGGACGCATCCAGGCGTGAACAAGTGATGACTGCGGTCAAGGAGGCCGCGAACGAGATCAACGATCATCTCGCGCGCGTCGAATTCTGAAGGGGCGATCCGGAATCGGATCACAGTGAACAGTTGTCAAATTCTCCTGCAATGGAATTGAGGGTTTCGAATGAGTCTCGATGTCACCGGCTACCGAGCGAAGATCGGAGTGGTGGTTCCTTCGACGAACACGGTCGTCGAACACGATTGCGCCATGTTGGCGCCGCACGGGGTGACCTTCCATGTGGGTCGCTCGTACGTGGAGCACCCGGAGATGAACAACCACGAGACGTTCATGGGGCTCCAGAAACAGATCGGTGACTCCATCTCCGTCGCTCTGCGGGACGTCATGACCGTAGGGCCGACCCACATCATGATGGGTATGTCGGCGCCCACCTTCTGCAACGGCGTCACCGGGAACGCCGATTTTCATCGGGATGTCACCGAACAGGTCGGAGGGATTCCCGTCACGACCGGCGCTTCGGCCTGCCGCGCCGCGTTGGAAGCGCTCGAAGTCAAGCGGATCGCGGTGTTCTCTCCCTACCAACCGGTCGCCGATCAATGGGTCGACCAGTACTTCGGGGAAGCGGGGTTCGACGTGCTCCAGGTGACCGGGCTGCGTATTCCCACGGCCACCGCGATCGCCGAGGTCGGCCCCCGGCAGGTCGTGGACGTGTTGAAGCAACTCGATGGGCCGGACGTGGACGCGATCGTCCAGGTAGGTACCAACCTCTCGATGATTCGCGTCGCGGATCAAGCTGAGCACTGGCTGGGAAAGCCGGTAATCGCCATCAATGCAGCGACCATCTGGCACACGCTTCGGATGGCCGGGTTCAACGACACCTGGGGTGACGCCGGAACCTTGCTGCGCCACCACTGACCCACAGATCTCGAAGGAGTGCAACAGAATGCTGCAGAACACAACACCGGCAGGTCTCGACGCCGATGTCATCGTCGTCGGTGGCGGACCTGTCGGAACCACCACCGCACTCAAGCTGGCCCGTGGTGGGTTACGCGTGATTGTGCTGGAGGCACGGAGCACCAACACCATCGAAGGTCGAGCCACCACCTTCCACCCGCCGACGCTGGAGATGCTCGAATCGATCGGCGTCACTGACGAACTCATCCGGCGCGGCCTCAAGGCGCCGATCTACCAGTTCCGTGACGCCAAGCTCGGGAAGATCGTCGATCTCGACTTCGGGGTCTTGCACGAGGACACTGCCTACCCGTATCGCTTGCAGCTCGAACAGAGCAATCTCACGCAACTGGCAGTCGAGGGGTTGGAGACCCATCCGCTCGCCGAATACCGGAGTGAGGCCCGTGTCAGTCAGGTGACTCAGCTCGCGGGTTGTGTCGAGGTGGTCGTCGACGAAGGTTCTCGTGCCGATGTCCTGCGTGCGCGCCATGTGGTCGCGGCCGACGGGATGCGTAGCGTTGTGCGCAGCGGGCTGGGACTCGATTTCAGCGGGCACACGTACCCCGAGCGGTATCTGGTGCTCTCCACCCAGCTTCCCCTGCACGAGATTCTGGACGACCTCGCCGCGGTCAACTATGTCGCGGATCCGGAAGCGTGGCATGTCCTGCTTCGCAATCCGTCGGGGTGGCGGATCCTCTTCCCGGCTCCGCCCACCGCCGGCTCCGACGAGGAGGTGCGCAGCGACGACTACGTCCGCCGCGCCCTGCAGCTGGTCGTGCCCACCGCCGACCTGTCCGACATCGACCGGGTGACCCTGTACGAAGTGCACCGCAAGGTCGCCGAGCGATTCCGTGTCGGGGACATCTTCCTCGTGGGCGACTCCGCGCACGTCAACAACCCGCTCGGGGGTATGGGAATGAACAGCGGAATTCACGACGGCATGCTTCTCGCCGACGTCCTGCTCGCCGGCGCCGATTCCGACGCGCTGGACCGTTGGGCGGAGAGTCGCCGGGCGGTGGCGCTCGAGTTCGTGGGTGAAGAGACCGAGGGGAACTGGACAGCGCTCCGGGACGACAACGAGGAACGTCGTGCGAAGAAGAGGGAAGAGTGGCGAGCCCTGGAAGCGGATCAGGCCGCTCAGCGTCAGTTCCTGCTGCGATCGTCCATGCTGGCCAGCCTGAAGTAGGCGGTTGACCAAGGAATCCGAGGGTGCCGAACAGTCCGTCGGACACCTTCTCGCCGATCGTTAACATAAGCAACAAGTCTGTTACCGAGCAGCCCAGATTCGGCAACAAGGCATGAATACATTCGAATGCACAGCGAGCCAGGCAGTGTCGCCGGATCGCTTCCTCGAATCTCCCCGCCCGTCAGGAGTGACATGGAAATCGGCGTCTTCATCCCCATCGGCAACAACGGCTGGCTCATCTCCAAGAGCGCTCCGCAGTACATGCCCTCGTTCGAGCTCAACAAGGCGGTT
>NZ_JADZGH010000229.1:4276-6649 GCF_015865005.1 Rhodococcus sp. CX | reverse complement strand
GGTCTCGCCGCGGTGACCGAGAAGATCAAGCTGTTCGCCTCGACCGCGATCCTGACCCTGCCGCCGGCGCTCGTGGCCCGCATGGCCTCGACGATCGATTCGATCGCTCCCGGCCGCTTCGGTGTCAACATCGTGACCGGTTGGGCCCCCAACGAATACACGCAGATGGGTCTGTGGCCGGGGGAGGAGTACTTCGGCTACCGGTACGCGCAGGCCACCGAGTACGTCACGGTCATGAAGCAGCTGTGGGCGGACGGTGTCAGCAACTTCAAGGGCGAGCACTACACGATGGACGAGTGCGTCCTGTCGCCGAGCCCGACCGGCGGCGGCGTCCCGATCGTGGCGGCCGGACAGTCCAAGAGCGGGATGAAGTTCGCGTCCGAGATGGCCGACTTCAACTTCATCATGGGCACCGGTATCAACACCCCGACCGCGATCTCCGACTCGGTCACGACGCTGGTCGATGCGGCCGCGACCACGGGCCGGGACGTGGGTGCGCTGACCCTGTTCATGATCATCGCGGACGAGACCGACGAAGCGGCGCAGGCGAAGTGGCAGGACTACCACGACAACGCCGACCTCGAGGCCCTCGGTTACATGGCCGGCCAGTCCGCGGCCGACGCCACCGCCGACGACGCGTCCACCGCCAAGACCATCTCGTTGCCCGAGGGTGCAGTGAACTTCAACATGGGCACCCTCGTCGGGTCGTACGAGACGGTGGCGAAGATGCTCGACGAGGTCGCCGAGATCGACGGCATCAAGGGCATCATGCTCACCTTCGACGATTTCGTGCAGGGCATCGAGAACTTCGGTACCCGTATCCAGCCGCTCATGAAGAGCCGCAACACCATCGCGGCCGAAGCGGCCTGACCCCGAACGACGGGTGGGAGCGCGTGCAGCAGGCCGCGCTCCCACCCGTCCCCATTTCTCCCCGGAGGTTCCTCTTTGACTTCGCGCACCCTCGACGTCGCCATCGTGCAGGCCGGCGAACTGACCGAGGACCTCCTCGGCAACCTGGCCAGGCTCGCCGCACTCGTCCGCACCGCGGCGGCACCCGCAGACGACGGCAGCACACCCGACCTGGTGGTCCTCCCGGAACTGATCACCACCCCCTACTTCTGCACGAGCCACGACGTCGACCGCACCCCGTGGGCACAGACGATCCCGGGAGACGCCACCGATCTCTTCGGCGACCTCGCACGAGAACTGGGCTGCGCCATCACCTTCGGCATGTTCGAGCGCACCGACCACGACGTCACCCACAACTCCGTCGTGCTGATCGACCCGACCGGCGAGGTGCTCACGTGGCGCACCCCCGACGGCGGAAGCGTGCCGGCCTATCGCAAGCTGTCGCTGCCCGCGAGCAAGGTCGGCGACGTCGACATCGACGAGAAATACCACTTCTCGCCCGGACAGGCACCGGCCACCGTCGACGCGTTCGGCACCCGCTTCGGCTGCGTCATCTGCTACGACCGCACCTTCCCCGAATATTGGGCGGTCGCGCGCGCACTCGGCGCAGAAGTGATGCTCGCGATCGTCTCGTCGCTCGGCAGCCGTGAAGACCTGTTCCTCGCCGAACTGCAAACCCGTGCACTGGAATCGCAGACCTGGATCATCGCTGCCAACCGCGGCGGCCCCGAAACCCTCAACGGTGTGACCGTCGACTACTTCGGGCTGTCCTGCGTGATCTCCCCGAGCGGTGAGATCGTCGCCCAGGCTCCGGCCCACAGTTCGGGGGAGACCCTACGCGTCACCATCGACCTCGATGCCGTGCCCGCGCGCCGGGCGTCGTTCCCGCTGGCCCGCGACCGCCGCCCCGACGTGCTGCGCCTGCTCGCCGACCTCACCGACGGGACCGTGCGCGCCGCGCCGCTCCCGCGTCCGTCCGCTGTCCCGAAGGAGGTGGTCGGATGACCGCGACCGACTATCCCGACCTGACCGCGACCGCGGCCACCACCGTCGACGACCTGCTGCCGCAGGCTCGCGTCGACATGGCGCCGCTGCTCGACGCGTCCCGGCTCGTGCCGCTCGAGCCGGTGCCGGACGGGCCCCCCTGCGAGCCCGCGCATTCCGTAGCGCTGCTGGCGTCGAGCCCGGTCTCGCAACCCCCGATACCCGCCCCCACGGACGCTGTGTCGGTAGACGTGCCGCTCCATGAACTCGGGGTCCGCGACCTCCTGGCGGCGTATGCGTCCGGGAGCACCACGCCGAGCGCGGTGCTCGCCGCCCTGCGCTCCCGCTGGACCGACCCGGCGCTCGCCGGGGGAGCGGTGCTCGCCGTCGTCGACGGCGCAGACGGTGCGGCCGCGGAATCCGACCGGCGCTGGACGGACGGGACCGCCCGCCCGCTCGAAGGGATCTTCTTCGCTGTCA